>CANQDN010000069.1 GCA_947593275.1 uncultured Bacilli bacterium | reverse complement strand
TGTTTTCCTCTTAAAATTGTAGCAGCTTTAGTGGCTAAGCGACCTAAAGTTTTTCCCTCGGCATCAATTACATACCATTTACGTTCAACGTTTTCTTTTGTTTGCATGAATGTCTTCATAACTATTTCCTTTCATTTAGTTTTCCTTGCTGTTGCTTTCCCACGGCTAGGCAATTCCAACAAATAAAATGTACCATTTAAAATTATATGTAAAATAAAGGCATTTGTCAAATAAAAAAGTTAATTTTTCTAAAATTTTGCATTTTTTTGGTTATTTTGTGAGTTTTTTAGTTTTTATTTCGGTTTTTTCTAGTAAAAGAGTAATTATGTTTAAATTTTCTTTTATGGCTTCTTCTAAATAATCATTATCTTTTAAATAGAGTTTAGTAATTAATAAAGTATTATAAATCATACTAGAATCTACTTCATTTATTAAATGGTTTCTAATTACATTTATTAAAGATACTAGAGTATTATCGATTGTTTGGCCTAATACATAGGTTTTTAAGTTCTTTTGGCGGAGAGTATAGGCGAGATAATAGAAGTTATTAGTATATCTATAAAGATTTTCTTTGGGGTTATAATCATTAACATAAATTAAAAGGGGAGTATCCGGTACGTATAAATCGGGTATTTTGCGTTTTGGTGGGTTTATTTTTTTCATAAGTTATCCTCCTTATAATAAATCTTTTTTAGGTATAAACCATTAGGTATAGCAGTTTTAAATTGTTTTTTTATATTAGGTTTTGTTAAAGCTTCTTTTATATCTTCTAGTGTTACTTTATTTGTACTTACATCAAGCATTGCACCAACTAGATTTCTTACCATATAGCGATAAAAGCTTTTACCTGTAAAAGTAATTTCTATTATATCATTTTTCTTTTTAAAGTCAATAGAATAAATAATACAGTCATAATTAGGGCGAGAGCCAGAGACAAAGTTTTGGAAGTTATGGACTCCGAGAAAGAGTTTAGCACATT
The DNA here is from genome assembly GCA_947593275.1 of uncultured Bacilli bacterium. Lineage (GTDB taxonomy): Bacteria > Bacillota_I > Bacilli_A > RF39 > UBA660 > Caccenecus. The sequence continues at coordinate 5,904 of CANQDN010000069.1, read as the reverse complement.
TTTTCATGGCTTTAATGTTTAGTTTTGTTGTTGGTTGATAGGTATAATCTTCTAATAAGGGATTAAATTTACCAAGATTTATTTTATAAACATATACCTTTTTTAGAGTATTAAAACGAGCATGAAAATTAGGAGATACAACTTTTACATCAGTAATATAAATATAGGGTTTTACTAGGCTATTTAGGGCTAATTTTAAGTGATTGGGGTCTATATTTACGTCTAAAGAGAAACTGGCTTTTTGGTCTAAAGCGTGGACACCATGATCAGTTCTTCCAGCACCTTTTATAGTTACTTCTTTTTTATTTATGATAGTTAAAGCTTCTTCTAGTTTTTTTTGGATAGTTGGGTAGTCTTTTAATCTTTGAAAACCATGAAATTTTGAGCCATCATAGCTTATACTTATTAAATAATGCATTAGTTGGGATTCTCCTTTAAGCGATAGATAGCTTTTAAAAGATCTTGAGGGGATTTATAATCTTCAATAGATATATTTCTTTTCTTTAATAGGGTTATAAATTTACTAATACTTGGATTATCAACATAATTTAAAATATTGGAGTCTTTACTTGAGAAAGTGTTAATAACTTTACTGTTATCCACATAGAATATAGCACTTGATATATCCCAAATAAAGGTTAGATCATTGGTAAATATTAATATAGTTTTATGATAGTCTTTAGTTAGACGGGTAAATAAACGTTTAAAGTCTTCTTTTTCTTTGGTGGTTAGTTCTTTTTCAAAATAGTCGAAAATTAAATATTCTTTGTTTTCAATTAAAGCATGAGCAAAGTTGACTTTTTTTATTTCAGCTGGAGATAGATCACTTACTTTTTTGGGTAAATAATCATCATTTAAAGAGACCATTTTTAACGCGACAGAAGATTTAGGATTATTAAGATATTCTTCGACTGTATTTTTAAATTTATAACCATTAATAATGCGATAATTTTCATTGTTAGTGGTTATATTAATATTACCCATAAGACCATAGATTCGGCTTTTTGTTACGTCTTCTAAGATACGCATTAGTTCCATAATTTGTTCACCAAACTTTCATTATCGTAGTAGATCTTATCTATTAAACCATAGTATTTTAGGCCAATAGAAAGTTCAACAATAAAGGGGAGATTAAATCCTAGTTTTTTTAAGATTTTTTCTTCTTTTAGTAAAGCTTTTTTAGGGCCTTCCATGATTATTTTATTATCATGAATAACTATTATATAATCAAAATAGAGAGTTTCTTCTATATTAGTAGTATAGTTTATTATTATTTTATTGTTGTCTTTTAAGTATTTAAACAAAGTTTCTTTAAATGGATCATCTAAGTAGGTTAAAGTGTTTAAGAAGACATAGACTTTCTTAGAGCTATTTATAACTGATAGGATATTTAGTTTTAGTTTGTCTATAAAGGTTAGTTCTTTTTTTACTTTTAATTCTTCACATTCAAAAAGAGTTAATAAACTATAGGGAATGTCATTTAAAGAATATTCGGGAGTTTCATTAATTACGATTATTCCTTTGTTGTAAAATTCTATAGTATCTTGGTTGGGGTTATATTCACTGGTGGTTAATACTGTGGTGTTAGTTGCGAGGAATGTTTTGTTATTTATAGTAAATAAAATGGGCATAGTTTTTCACCTCGATATATATAATAGCAGAAAATGGAAGATTTTTAAAGATAAAATTAAAAGAGAGAAAAAGATTCTCTCACAATGAAGTTTTTTATTCTTGCCAATGAATAAGTTAGAAAGCAGCATTGGCAAGCTTAAGATACTATGTATGGGTTAGTACTTGTTCCTTTTGGCTCGTCTGGATGTTCAAAAGTAAATTTGATATCTGCTTTTAAATTAATTACTGGACGTAAACCATGTGATGAACTGATCCACTTACTGGTATTGTTGCCATTGGTATCAACTGCATACATAGATAAAACAATGTTATCACCAAATGGTGTCATAGTACAATATTCTTGACCTGTATGTAAATAATATCCTTCATTTGCATGACCAGGGATACCTCCAGCAAAAGCCACTTCATCGGCAGTTATAAGTCCTATAGGATATTCTAAACTTTGTGTTCCTCTAATAATTACATTTGTACCATTTTGTCTTATACCATCCGCCCCAATATATGTAAAATAGTCTTCATTTTTATGATCACTTGTACTACATTTTAAAGTTGGTTCCTTTTTAGATATTAATCTCAAATATCCTCCATAATATGTTTTAGTTTTACCTGTTCCTCCACTATCTGTCATATCTTCAGACCATGTTGCTGAAGAATCAGTTGAACTTGATCTATCATTGCAAAAACCTACATTTTTATCAATCAAACCAGCATGATTATTCCATTCATCTTTTAAATTATCTTCAAACCACTCTTTTAACTTAATGTATGCATTACTTTGATTTACATCTGACCCAAATCCATGAACATTATTTTCTTCATATTGATAACCTACATACATATTATTATTAGTTGAATCATTAAATACTTGGTTTGTTATAGCATTAGTATGTGTTCCTATAGGATTTGGAGCACTTGTTCCAGTTCCAGCATATATGAGTCTGATGGTTCCATCCCCATTTATTCGGATGATCCGCCAATAGATATCTGCTCCATTTGTACTCATATTCCCAAATTTGACCCAGTTATCATTTACTGTTCCTCTAAAATAATAGCTATCTCCAAAATCATCTTGAGTTTTATATAGTCCATTTTCTTCTTGTGTATCACAAGCACCTATACAAGCTGTTTTACTAAAGTCTGGTGTTTCAGAGATAACATTTGAATTAGCAATAATTGTATCTCCTGCTTTAATTTCTTTATCAAAATACAAATAACATTTTTCATTTTTCTTTAATTTTTTAAATATATGTTCCCCATTATCATTAGTATATAATTTATCATATTCTTTTCCTTCACCATCTAGTGTACAATAACTTTTAGATGTATTTATTACATAACCAACCTCTGGCATTTCATCTATTTCAGTATAGCAATCATCTCCATCACTTGAACAATCTTCTTTTTTTTGCTGATATAAAGCCATTATCTTAAAATCATATCCACCGGAATAATTAATTGTTCCACTAACTATTGGTACACTAACTGTAGTTTTATACTTTGCTTTTGTGATATTTAATACTAATACACTTCCAATAATTACTATTAATCCTAAACTTATGATTACAAAATTAATTTTTCTTTTACTTAGTCTTTCGTATTTCATATTTTTCTCCCTTTACAAAATATTCTGTATTTATTTTACGCTTTATAAGATGTATTATACTCCTTAAAAGATGTTATGTCAATACATTTAATTAAGTGTATGTAATAATGGTATAGGAGATGGGCAAATATGAATATAGCAAGATTAAAAGATATAAGAGAAGATAATGATTTTAAACAAGCTGATATTGCAAAAGTATTAAAAACTACTCAACAACAGTATTCTAAATATGAGATTGGCATTCAATCTATACCAATTGAAAGATTAGATAAATTAGCTGATTTTTATAATGTTTCTGTAGATTATTTAATTGGTAGAACTGATGTAAGAAAGCCTTATCCTAAAAGTATTTTAAAATAAACGTAAAAATATAAAATTTCTATTGCATATAAATAATATATGTGATAAAATTTTTTTATAAGGCATCTATCCTTTCGTTTTTATAGTTGGTCCTATACTTCCAGCTATAATATTATAGATGCCTTTTTATATGTTTTTAAAAAAGAGTATAAAAAAAGTGTTAATAAGTTTTAGCTTACTAACACTATTTTTCATTATTTAAACCATATTTACGGTTAAATCTTTCAATATTACCAGTTTTCTTAACTTTTCCTTGAGCTCCTGTATAAAATGGATGACATTCACTACATATTTCAACTTGGATATTTTCTTTAGTTGAATGAGTTTTAAATGATGCACCACAAGCACAAGTTATAGTTGTTTCTTTCATTTCTGGGTGTATATTTTTTTTCATTTTATCCCTCCCGCCATATCAAATTTTTTGACATAGTTAATTAATTGTCTTAAGTATTATATCATATTATTAAAAGTTTGCAAGTAAAATGTGCTATTTTTTGTTTATGTGGTTGTTTTTTTAAAAGTGAACAGCTCTGAACTCTACTGAACAGCTCTGAACTCTACTGAACGCTACTGAACAGCTCTGCTCTGACTTTTAAGTCAGAGCTTGTTAATTGCTTTAATTCTTTATTAGATAGATTTTCTTTTAGATATATATTTCTCTATACCATTAAAGTATAACAATTAACCTTTTTATTTTATTCTAAATATTTATTTATTTCTTCATATATTAGTTTATGTGCTTCATAGTTTATATAATAACTATCTTTATTTAAGAAATGATCTTTAGTTATAAGAGAGCTTATATCAATAAAAGTGAAATTATTAGTTAAAGTTAGATCTCGCATTATAGCGTTTATTTTATTAGTTATTAAAGGATCATGCTCGTTTGTAGGATAGATACTTATAACAAATACTTGCTCTTTATTTAAGTCTTTTATTAAATTTAAGAGTTCGGCAAAATCATTTTTAAATTCTCTTTTTACTTCAGGGGTTATGTTAGTTTTAGATAATTCATCTAGACCTATTGCAATAGTTAAGATATCAGCTTCATTTAGAGCTTGTTTTATTTCTATTTTTTTGTTTTTAATTATTAGAGCTTTATTTTCTTTTATTTCATATATTAATTCTTTGATGGTAAGACCCGGAGTAGCAAAGTCAGGGATATAGTTTTTTAATTTCTTTTTATTAACGTAGGATTCCTTTAAATAGTCATTAAAACTTAAGCCGGGAATATCAGAAGGAGTCATACCTAAAGAGAGACTATCACCGATTGAAACGATGGTAACTTCATCTTTTTTAGTATAAGTATATATAAGAAAAGTGCAGATAGTACCAATAATTAACATTAATAATAGTTTCTTTTTCATTATTCACCTCAAAAAAATATAGTACATTATACTATATTTCTTTGATGGTTATTTTAGCACCGACATTACTTAGTTTTTCGACAATGTTTTCGTAGCCTCTTAAGATATGTTCGACATCATTTATGGTTGTTTTTCCAGTGGCAATTAGACCGGCGATTACTAAAGCTGCTCCTCCTCGAAGATCAGTTGCGACTACTTCACAGCCTTTTAATTTAGTTGGACCTTCAATTATAGCATTCATTCCATTCACGGTTATTTTAGCACCCATTTTATTTAATGAGGGAACATGACCCATGCGATTTTCCCAGATGGTTTCTTCAAAAAAGGAGGTGCCATTTGCTTGAGTTAATAAGACACTCATGGGCTGGCCTATATCGGTTGGAAGACCGGGATAAACTAGAGTTTTGATATTAATTGGTTTTAAGTTATCGACTCTACTAATAACTATGTTATCATCATTGATAGTAATTTTAGAACCCATTTCTTTTAGTTTAGTTGTTAAAGCTTCTAAGTGGGCGGGGATTATGTTTTTAATCATTAAGTTATCACCAATTAGAGCACCTAAAATGGTGTAGGTTCCGGCTTCGATACGATCAGGTAAAACAGAGATAGAAGCACCATTTAGAGTATCAACACCTATAATGGTTATTTCACTAGTTCCAGCACCCGTAATATGAGCGCCCATTTGGTTTAGGAAGTCGGCGATATTGGTTATTTCAGCTTCACAAGCGGCATTATGAATGATGGTTTTTCCTTTGGCATAGATAGCGGCGAACATAATGTTGATGGTTGCACCAACACTTTGAAAACGAAGATAGATATCTGTTCCTATTAAGTTATCAGCTTTTAAAATATATTTATTTTTTTCAACTGTGACAGTAGCTCCAAGAGCTTTAAAACCAGCGATATGTAAATCAATTGGGCGAGCTCCAATGTTACAAC
>CANQDN010000068.1 GCA_947593275.1 uncultured Bacilli bacterium | reverse complement strand
AATTGAACATTTAAGGCGAGGTGCCTACCTGATGTTTTCCTTTTCATTTTTTACCCTCCTATTCTAAGAGGGCTATAAAAATAAGAGAAAGGGGGCATAAGGTCATAATGGAAGTAATTCTGTTTGTGATATTGTTACCAATGGTAGCAAAAAAGACACCTATCAGCATCAAGATTAAACTCGACGTCACGATAAGTGTCCGAAAATGATTTTCGTAGACATTTTGTCCTTAAATGTTCTACATTTTAATTATAACAAATTTTACATAAATTGCAAGTATATTATAGTTATAGGTAAGTTATATCTATTTTTTTATAATCAAAAAACGTCATCGCCTATAGTTATTAATGTTTTAACAGTAATAACACGGGCGTTAACGTCTACTTCCATAAGTAGATGTTAAATTCCTAACACTCTACATTTTGATTTTACCATTTTTATTATAGATTGTAAATAAAAAACATTTATTTGTAAAATTTTATTTTTAACTCGAAATTATTTTATTATTTATGGTATAATCTTAGTGGTGGTTTTATGGATTCTGTTGGTATTATTTGTGAATATAATCCTTTTCATAAAGGGCACATTCATCATATTGAAGAAACTAAAAAGATGCTTCCGGGTAGAACTTTAATTTTAGTTTTAAATGGTTATTTTTTAGAGCGAGGAGATATAAGTATTCTATCTAAAGAAAATAAAACAATGTTAGCTTTAATATATGGCGTTGATTTAGTGGTAGAACTTCCTTTTATATTTGGGACGCAGAGTGCAGATATCTTTGCAAAAGCAGCGATTACAATTTTAAATTATTTAGGTTGTAGTGATATTGTTTTTGGAAGTGAAACAAATGATGTAGAACTATTAAAAGAAGTTGCCATTAAACAGGATAGTTTAGAATATAATAAAAAAGTTAAAGAACTTCTTTCTTCGGGAGTGAATTACCCTACTGCTCTTCAAAAAGCTTTAGAAATTAATAGAGAAATATTTAATCCGAATGATTTACTCGGAATTTCTTATTTAAAAGCAATTTATAATAATAATTTAGATATGGAAGCGCATACAATAAAAAGAACAAGTAATTATCATGATTTAAAGAGTAATGATGAAATAATAAGTGCTAGTAATATTCGAGGTAAAATTAAAAATAAAGAAGATATATCCTTATATGTACCTAGAAGAACTATTAATTTAATAGAAAATTTAGATATGGAAAGTTTATTTGGGTATCTTAAATATAAGATTTTAACAGATAATGATTTAAGTAGATATTTGACGGTTGATGAGGGAATTGAAAATAGATTAAAAGAAAAAATTATGATTGCTAAGAGTTTAGAGGAATTTATTAGTCTTGTTAAAACTAAAAGATATACTTATAATAAGATTTGTAGGATGATTATTCATATTTTAGTGGGTGTACCAAAAGATATTAATAAACTAGCACAGATAGATTATATTAGAGTTTTAGGTTTTAATAAGAAAGGAAGAGAATATCTTCATAATTTGAAAGATACAGAGGTAAGTCTTATTCCGGTGGTGAGTTCGCTTACATATAAGTATGAAATGATTGCAAGTTATGTTTATAGTTTAGTTAGTAAAAATAATATTATAGGATTTGAAAAGAGTAATAAGCCAATCTTTTTAGAATAGTTATTACTCTTTTTTTAGTTTTAAGGCAAGTTCGTTTATTCTTTTAGGAAAAATTAAGATTTCGTTAATATCTAAGTAAGATTTTATTGGAGAGGCGTGAATATTTCTTTCTAATTCTTTTAACTTGGGATTAGATATATAAGATATTTCATAGGCATCCATTAAATTATAATAATCTTCTTTTTTTAAGATTAAGTTTAAAGTATAGTCTAAAACTACTTCTTCACCTTTTAAGTTACCTATTAAATAAGCATGAAGGAATTGGAAGTTTTTTTCATCTTTACAGATGGCAACAGCTAGATTTAAGTTAGTCATTAAAGCATAGATAAAAGATTTTTCATAACATTTACCATAACGATTTAGACTATATAGATTAGGATCTTTAAAATAATCATGCATTATTTGAAATTTAATATTACCTAAGTTATACCAGTTTCCTTTTTTGGTGATATGCCATTTTAAACGATTAGAAAGGTTATCGGGGGTTAAGCTAAAGTTTTTTAAAGCAAATAAGATTATTTTTTTAGGTTCTAAAGATAAGGGAGAAGTTAAGTCTTCTATAGTATTTTGATATTTCATAATAGTATCATATTCTGATGAACTAATACGAGCATTTTTAATTAGATAATCACGCATAATATTCCCCCCTCTTCGTTAGATTATTATACCACTTTTGGGGTAAATTAGCAAATTAGTGCTGGCAATTACGGCAATAATAAGTGCTTCTACCACCGATTTTTATTTTTTTAATTGGTTCTTTACATATTGGACAGGGTTCTCCTTCTTTTTTATGGACTTTTAATTTAGTTTGAAAGCGACCGGTTACTCCAAGACTTGATGTATAACTTTTAATAGTTGTTCCACCCATTTTGATAGCTTCTTTAATTATTTCGTTACTACCTTTAACGATTAATGCACATTCTTCTAAAGTTAAATCTTCGGCTTTTTTTAAAGGGTTTATATGAGCATAAAATAAGACTTCATTTGCATATATATTACCTAAACCACTAATTATAGTTTGATCTAATAAAACTGTTTTAATGGGAAGTTTTTTACCCTTGAAGGCTTCTTTTAAATATTTAGCAGTTAGATTTTTATCTAAAGGTTCTAATCCGAGTTTTGCAATATGAGGATTAGTAAGTAATTCATCTTTTTTAATTAAAAGCATGCGACCAAATTTACGGGTATCATGATATCTAAGATCTAGATTATCTATAAAAGTAAAGATAATATGTTCATGTTTTATGATTTCTTCAGAATGGTTTTTAATAAAGAATTTACCTTCCATGCGAAGATGAGATAACAAATATCTATCTTCAGTTTCAAATATTAACCATTTACCTTTTCTTTTAATATCAATAAATGATTTATTTATTAAATCCTTTTTAAAAGTAGTAATATCCCCTTCTATTATAGATGAATATAATATATTTATATCCTTTATTTTCTTGTGTAATATTCTTTCTTTTAAGGTATTTCTTACAGTTTCAACTTCGGCGATTTCAGGCATTTTTTACATCTCTTTTCTTATATTATTTTGATTTTTAATTTCTTTTATAAGGGGATTAAATTCATCCGCTATGACCTTTTGTAATTCTTCTATAGTAAGTTTATATTTATTTTGATCAAATACTTCACTAAATCGTTTTAAAGTTAAGCGATATACTTTATCAAAGATATTATCAAAACGATTAAAAGAATCTTTTATAAATACTTCATCCATTAGTTTTATAATATTAGATTTTTCATCCATTATTTCAGTGTTTAAGATAGCACTTTTTAAAGATTCAGGAGTAAGCAATATTTTTGTGAGATCAGAAAGTAGGCCATAGCCACTTTTATAGTTAGGATCAACTATTTTTTGGGCTATTTCTTCTTCTAAAATAGAGTTTAAGCCTTCTTCTAGACCTATGCTTTCTTCTTTAATTAAGTTTTTAGTAATTACTCCATCATTTAATGAAAGATGGTAAGTATTTTCTATTAGACCACTTTTAGTAGTTAAGATATCCCCTTCTATTTTAAATTCATTATAATAACTTTTTATTAAGTGACCTAATTCATGGATTAAAGTACCTTTATTAAAGGAATTATTATCTTTATATACTACGACAATTCTTTTTACATTAGTAATATTAAAGGAATTATTTTGGTATTCAATTAAAGGAATAGATTGATATACTCCAGCAGATCTTTTTAAATCAGCATTACTAACAGTGGAGGTATCTTTTTCTAACATGTCATATTTTTTTAAAGTAGAATAAACATCACCAATAATAATTTCTGTATTTAATAAAGCTTCATAGATTATGGGTTCTTTATCTAGACCAAAATAATTAATAAATTCAGGATATAATTTTCTTAAAAAAGAAGCTAGATCTTCAGGATAGTTATATTTATTTATAATATTTTCGATATTCATTATTTAGCCTCATATAAATCTTTACCACTAGCAATTCCCACTTTTAGAGGAACAGATAGTTTAATAACATTTTCCATTACATCTTTGACAATTTTAGTAACTATTTCTTGTTCTTCTTTTACAACATCGATTACTAGTTCATCATGGATTTGAAGAACCATTTTGCTTTTGATGTTTTGTTTTTTAAATTCGTCATAAACTAGGACCATGGCTTTTTTAATGATATCGGCACTGGTTCCTTGGATAGGTGTATTAAGGGCGATACGCTCACCACTGGAACGAATCATGTAATTACGATTATTTAACTCTTCAATGGTTCTTTTACGATTAAATAAAGTACGGACGTAGCCATCATTATAAGCTTCTTTAATAATATTATCCATATAGTGTTTTACCCCAGGATAAAGTTCATAGTATTTTTCGATAAATTTAGAAGCTTCTTTAGGATTAATATTTAAGTTTTCGCCTAAACCAAAACCGGAGATACCATAAACGATTCCAAAGATAACGGCTTTAGCGGTTGAACGCATTAATTTGGTTACTTCACTTTCTTTTACACCATAAATATCGGCGGCAACTTTAGTATGAATGTCTTGATCATTATTAAAGGCATCAATTAATTCTTTACTTCCGGAGATATGAGCAAGTATTCGAAGTTCAATTTGGGAATAATCAATACTTAAAAATATATCATTAGTAGGAATAAAAGCTCGTCTTACTTTTCGGCCTTCTTCACCTCTTATAGGTATATTTTGTAAGTTTGGTTCAACACTAGATAGTCTTCCGGTTCTAGTTAGAGTTTGTTTAAAGATAGTATGAATCTTTCCATCTTTAAACATAGCATTTTCTAGACTAATAGTATAAGTTGAAAGAATTTTACTATAGTTACGATAATCAAAGATAAGATTAATAATTGGATGACGATCTTTTAATTTTTGTAAAGTTGTCGCGTCAGTTTTATAACCTTTTTGAGTCTTTTTGCCTTCAGCGATACCTAAACGACCAAATAAGACTTCACCTAGTTGTTTGGGACTGGAGATATTAAATTCCATACCTGCCATGTTATATATTTCTTTAGATATTATTTCTAGTTTAGCTTCGGCTTCACTTTTTATTTCGTTTAATTTTTGAACATCTATTTTTACCCCAAAGTATTCCATATCCGCGAGGACATAAGTTAGAGGCATTTCAATTTCACTAAATAGTTCATACATACTTTCCTTTTTTAGTTCATTAATATAAGAATCTCTAGTATCATAGATAAAACGAGATTTTAGGGCTAGATCATTTTTTAGTTTTAATAAATCAGAGAAACCTTCTTTTTTTAAATCTTCATAAAAAGTTACATTTATTTTTTCAGGATGCATAAGATATGCGATATCATCTTTTGTAAAACCATTAGTTAGATAAGAGGCGATCATTAAATCATAATTAACTGGTTTAATACTAATATTATTACGACGAGCAAGGATTTCTAAAGCTTTAGCATTATAAGTATAAACTATTTTATCTTTTAGGATAGTTTCTAAAGAAGAGAATAAATCTTTATTTAAATAATAATTATGAAATTTATCACTAAGACCTATACCTAAAATATTTCCTTTGTGATAGTTTTCGTTATCGATTTCGACATAAACACTTACTTCTTCACTTAAAGAGATATTATTTGGGTCAGTTATTTCTTCATAAGTTATTAATTCTTTGGGGGTAATTGGTTTGGTGAAGTTTTTTAGTAAAGAATAGAATTCTAAAGTTTCATAGATTTCTTCTAAGGCTTCAGGGTTTTCGCCATGATATTTTATATCTTCAAAAGTTATATTTAGAGGAACATCACGATAGATAGTTGCGATATCTTTACTCATGAATGCATTATCTTTATCAGTTTCGAGTTTTTCTTTGGTTTTACCTTTAATAGAAGTAATATTGGCATAAATATTTTCGAGAGAGCCATAGTCTTGCAAGAGTTTTAAAGCGGTTTTTTCACCGATACCTTTTACACCGGGGATATTATCGGAGGAATCACCAGCGAGGGCTTTTAGATCAATTATTTTAATAGGATCTATACCATAATCTAATTTAAAAGTAGTAGGATTATATTTAATATAACCGGTTTGTTTTAAAAGTTTTACATCAACAACATCACTTATTAATTGGAGTAAGTCACGATCACTTGATATGATTGTTGCGTCATATTCGGGGTCGAGATCGGCCATTTTAGCTAGAGTTCCAATTATATCATCGGCTTCATAGGGTTCTAATTCTAAGTATTTGATACCCATAGCGGTTAGTATTTTTCTTGCAATGGGCATTTGTTTAATTAAGTCATCAGGAGTTTCATGACGGCCTTCTTTATAAAAGTCATATTTTTGTTTGCGAAAGTTTTTACCTATATCGAACGCTACAGCGATATAAATAGGTTTTTCTTCATTTATTATTTTATTAATCATACTTACAAAGCCATATAAAGCATTAGTTGGAAAACCTTTGGAATTACGCATTATATCACCACGGTACGCTGTTGCATAATAGCTTCTAAACATTAAGTTGTTTCCATCAACCAAAATAACTCTCTTCATATTTTACCACCTAATTTAATTATACAATAAATTATTTAAATAAAAAAGAGAATTTTGGGAAATATTCTCTTAAAAAGATATGGGTTATTTAAAGATATACATGTTATCTAGAGTGCCTTCTCCTGAGATACTCACTTTATTACTATCCACATTTATAACTGGACGAAACGCATTGTCGTCATCCAGGCTGCTGTCGTTGAGGTTGCCACGCGAATCCACGTTGAACACGCGAGCGTAAGTACCATTAAAGTTAGACGGAGACATCGTCCAATAC
>CANQDN010000067.1 GCA_947593275.1 uncultured Bacilli bacterium | reverse complement strand
AATGAAAATTTGACAAAAAAATAACCATTTTATAATGGTTTGAGAGATTTTTGAATTTTAAAAGTGTTTAAGTTCCGTGCAAAAATTAAATCTCGAATGGTTATATCGCCTTATAAAAGAACCGAATAGACTAAAAAGATTCTATAATAATAATATAAAATTTATATTTAAGCTAAAAAAAGACCAAAAAAGACAATAATTTGTTAAAAATTTATAAATTATTGCTTTTTTTAATTAAAAGTTATGTTATTATATAAAGGTAATTAAAAAATTAAATAGTGGAGGTTTATATGTTTATACTTATTCTTTTAACTACTATATTGTTAACAATTATATATCGTTTAAATCTAATTAAAAATGTTTATTTAAAACTAACCATCAAATATCTTATTTTTAGTATATTTCTTGGTTTTATTATCGAAATAACTATTTTTAATTATCGCTTTTATGATACTTTAATATTTAGTTTAAAAAATGATTATATTCCTGTTAAAGACTATATTATTAGTCCCGGGATTACCTGTAATAATGATCTGTGTCAAATTACCGACATCGAAAAATCTTATATAGAAATAAAAAACATCAATAAAAAGATCAATAACCTTTATTTAGATTTTGGCGAATATAAAGAAGCCATCAACATAAAAGTATACTTAACTGATGAAGCAAATTCTCGCTACTATAATGCCGGAACAAGAGACATTGTCTCCCCGATTGAAAAAAGCCACTATCTAAAAATCCATACCTCCGGCAAAACTTCTAAAATAAAATTAGTAATAACAAACGAAGAAGCTAAATTTAATATTAAAGAAATCGGCTTAAACAAAATTGAACCCTTAAAAATAAATTATATCCGTTTAATACTAGCTATTTCCTTTATCTTTGCTTTATTTACTATTAATCCGAAAAGTAAATTATATGAATTAAAATATAATGCTAAAGGCTTAAAAATAATCACAGTTCTTCTAATAATCAGTTTATCATTGGTATTCTATAAATTAACCACGTTTAATACTTATATTAATAATACTACCGAAATGACCTCAAATCATGCTCAATATAAAAATCTTGCTGAAGCTTTAGTAAATAAAAAATTATCTTTAAATTTAAAAGTATCCGATAAATTATTAAAACTAAAAAACCCTTATGATACTAAACTTCGTAATAAAACCCTAAAAAGAGGAGTAGATTACTATTGGGATTATGCTTATTATAAAGGAAACTATTATTCTTATTTTGGAATAGTCCCATGTCTTCTATTATATGTCCCTTATTATCTAGTTACTAATACTCATATTGCTAACAATGTTGCTATTGCTATTTCTAGTTTCATTTTCTTAATATCAAGTTTCTATTTGATTTATGAGGTAATAAACAAATACTTTAAAAAAACATCCTACATTTGGTACATAATCTTATCCCTATTTTATGTCTTTGCATCCGGTCTTCTCCCAGCTTTAGGCTATCCCGCATTCTATAATCTTCCAATTATGCTTGGTGTTGCTTTTGCAAGTCTAGGCCTCGGTTTTTGGCTCAAATCTACAACTTATCCCAAATTAAATAAAATCTATTTAGGCCTAGGCAGTTTATGTATGGCTCTAGTCGCTGGTTGTCGCCCTCAACTTTTACTCTCTAGTTTCTTTGCTCTAATAATATTTAAGGATTATATCTTTAAAAAAAGAGAATTAATAAGTAAAAAAAGTATTAAAGAAACCATCGCATTCATCCTTCCATTTGTAATAATTGGTCTTTTACTTATGTTATATAACTATCTGCGTTTTAATAGTCCCTTTGATTTTGGTGCTAATTATAATTTAACAACCAATGATATGACTAAAAGAGGTTTAGTTTTTGATCGCGTTTTCCTAGGTTTATATTCCTTTCTTTTTGAACCCACCAGAATTAACCCCGTATTTCCTTTTATTGTAAGCTACAACATTAATCCAACCTATATTGGTACAACTATTCATGAAACAATGTATGGTGGCTTTTTCTTCACCAATATAATTTGTTTTCTAGGCTTATTCTTCTTTAAATTTAAAAACTTAATTAAAAATAAAGAATTATCTAGTATATGTTTATGGAGTATTATAACCGCTCTTATAATAGTACTTGCCGATACTCAAATGGCGGGCATTCTATCTCGCTATATCTTTGACTTTGGCTGGGCAATTCTCTTAAGTACTATCATCGTTATTTTAGCAATCGTTAATAACAAACCCAATCTTGAAATAAAAAAATTAATCTTATTTGGCCTAGTTCTATCTATAGTTATAAATACTTTCCTCTACTTCCAAGGTAGCTACTTATTTCTTGAAAACAACTATTTTTATCAAAAATTATATTATATGTTTATGTTCTGGCTCTAATTATTAAATAAACTACCTTTAAAATATTTACTATTAAAGATATTTATGTTAAACTACCATCAAAAGCGAGGTAAAAAAATGAGCAAAATAGCGGTTTTAATTCCTTGTTATAATGAGGCATTAACAATAGAAAAAGTTATCAAAGATTTTAAAAAAGCCCTACCTGAAGCAGATATTTATGTTTATGATAATAACTCAACAGATGAAACAATAAATATTGCTAAAAAATCCGGTGCTATAGTTCGTCATGAATACATGCAAGGTAAAGGAAATGTTATAAGAAGAATGTTTCGTGAAATTGATGCTGATTGCTATCTCATGACTGATGGTGATGATACCTATCCTGCCAATCAAGCAAGAGAAATGTGTGATCTTATCTTAAATAAAGAAGCCGAAATGGTAATTGGTGATCGTTTATCAAGTACTTATTTTACCGAAAATAAAAGAAAATTCCATAACTTTGGCAATGTTCTAGTTCGTTTTCTTGTAAATAAAACTTTTAAAAGCAATGTCCGTGATATTATGACTGGATATCGGGCCTTCAGTAAAACATTCGTTAAATCTTTTCCTATCATCTCTAGTGGCTTTGAAATCGAAACCGAAATGACTATCCATGCTTTAGATAAAAAAATGAAATTAGCCAATGTTTTAATAGATTATCGTGACCGTCCTGAAGGAAGTGTCTCAAAACTAAACACTGTAAGTGATGGTATCAAAGTCTTAAAAACAATTGCTACTCTATTTAAACAATATCGTCCCTTTACTTTCTTTAGTATTCTATCAGTTCTTTCTCTTTTAATCGGAATCTTATTTTTTATCCCACCTTTTATAGGTTATATTAATACCGGCTTAGTTGAAAAATTCCCATCCCTAATCGCTGCTTCTTTCTTTGGTATTATTTCCATTCAACTATTTATTGGGGGCTTAATATTAGAAAGTATAACTAGAAAAGATCGTCAAAACTTTGAATTACATTTAATTCTTTTAAATGAAATGGAAAATAAAATGCAATCTAAATAAAGATTCATTTTTTTATTAGCAAAATATTAAAATAACTTTAAAAATTTATCTTTTAATGATAGAATTACAATGTAGATAAAGAGGTTAAACATGAAAATAATTGCTATAATAATTGCTAAAATAATAATATTTTTTGGAAATATTTTAAAAAGAGGTAGTTCTCTCCCCGGAAAAATTGCCTTAAAAATTGATCATAACTTACTAAAAAAACTTCACTACCCAACAACGCGTATCATCGTAACAGGCTCATCCGGTAAAGGCACCACAAGTTCTCTTATTGCCAATACTCTAAAAAAAACCGGTGCTAAAGTTTGTTTCAATAATATGGGTTCTAATCTTGCCTGGGGTATTACCACTAGTCTTATTCGTTCATCTACCATCTTTGGCCGTATAACCTCTAACTATTTAGTTTTAGAAATAGATGAAAGATATACTAAAGATATTTTCCCGGCTCTAAAACCTACGCATTTAGTTATTACTAACTTAACAAAAGACCAACCCCCAAGACAACACGACATCGATTTAGTTTATGCTGATATTAAAAAAAATCTTTCCCCCAAAACTAAAATTATTACCACCATTGATGAACCATACTTAAGAAAATTTGCTTTAGATTTATCTACAGACCCAGTATATTATAGTATTGCTAAAAATAAATATAGTTATAAAAACCAAATATTTGAAAACTTAAATACTTACTTTTGTCCTATTTGTAATACTCGCTTAAATTATCAATATTACAATTTTGAAACTCTCGGCAATTATAGTTGTCCTAATTGTTCTTTTAAATATGAAAAACCTGATTATTTAGGTCAAGCGCTCGACTTAGAAACTGAAACTATCACTATTAATTCTAAAGAAGTCTTAATCGGTGGCGATATGCTTTATAATGCTTATAATACTATGTCTGCATTTGCTACTCTAAAAGAATTAAATCTAGATGAAGATTTAATTATTTCCTCATTAAACACTTTAAACCAAAAAGAACCTAAAAAATTCACTATAAATAATATCCTATATTATCCTATAAGTTGTAAAGCCGAAAATGCAACTACTTATAATCAAGCAGTCTTTAAAGTTATGCACGATTCTAATCCCAAAGATATCATCATTGGTTGGAAAGAAATATCTCGTCGTTATAATCATTTTGATATCTCATGGTTATATGATATCGAATTTGAACTTCTAAATAATAAATCTTTAAATAAAATATATGCCTGTGGTATTGATAAAAATAATATCAAAAAAAGATTAATTCTCTCCGGTATCCCCGAAAATAAAATTATAACATCTGATGATATCCCAAGTATTAAACCAAGCGTTTTAAACGATAATGTAAATGTCTATGGTATCTTAAATTTTGATTATATTGAGCCTTTTAATAATACTTTTAAAGACTTTGATAAGGAGGCTAAAAAATGACAGTTAATATACTTCATCTATATCCTGATGAATTAAACCTATATGGTGAAAATGGTAACTTAAAAGCTTTAAAATATTTATTAGAAAAAGAAAACATCAAAGTAAATATTCTAAGTTATGATATTAATAGTAAACTAGATTTTAAAGACATTAATTTTATTTACATGGGAAGTGGTCGTCCCGAATTCTTAGCTAAAGCAAAAGAACATCTAAAACTCTATCGTGAAGAGTTATCTCTTTATTTAAAACAAGATAAAATTATGCTTATAACGGGTAGTGCTCTATCCACTTTAGATTTCTTAAGCTTATATGAAGTAGAAAAGTATGATACTTATAAAGTTGCCGATGTAACCGCGACTACCTCTTTATGTCCTGGCGTAATAAAAGCCTTCCAAAATACCCAATATTTAATTAAAAATACTAATAATTTAATATTTAACTTAGAAAGTGGCTATGGTAATAATAATACTATGCTAGAAGGCTTTAAATACCACAATCTTTATGTAACATCTCTAATTGGCCCAATACTCGCTCGTAATGATGAATTAACTAAGTATTTTATAGATTTATTAAAAGAAAACAAAGCATAATTTTAAACCCAAAAGTTGACAAACTATTTTTCTTTCGTTGACTATCAAAATATTCTGTTATATAATTTATAATAAAGGAGGAGTTGAAATGAAAGAGAAAAAAGAAAAAGGAGCAACAACAAGAACAACTAAGAAAACAAGTACTACTAAAACTGTAAAAACGACTAGAAAAACAACTGCAAGTGCCAAAGTAGAACAACCAGTAAAAATTGAAAAACCTGCCAAAAGAAACGTTGCTATTGAATTATGGCGTTTCGTAATAGCTATTGCTATCATTGGTTTCCATATTGGTTGGATTATTGCTCGTAGTTGTGATGGTACAAATGGTTATTGGATGGAAACTAGTAATTGGTTCTTTGGTTCAAGTGAAGTATTATTAATATTTACTTTAACAGCCGGTTACTTTATGGTATCTCATTTCCAAAAGAAACAAAAAGACAAAAATTATAGTGCTAAAAGTGCTACTACTCGTGCTTGGGAATATACTTGGACAAGAATTAAAGCTTTAATGCCAATAGTAATATTAGGCTACATTTTAGGTATTTTAATTAGTACTAAATTCTATTATCCAAATTATAATTTCCAACAAGTTTGTACTATGATAATTAATAGTGCTTGGGAATTCTTAGGATTCCATGCTGTAGGTTTACGTAGTACTGCTGGTGAATTCTTCAATTTGAATGGTACTTTATGGTTTATATCTGCCATTATAATTGTTGGTTATTTCCTTTATTGGGGATTATGCAAAAGCGAAGACACAATGCGTGGTCTAATTGCTCCATTTACTTTTGTTTTCTTAAGTGGATGGTGGGCCTTTACCGGAACTCGTGCTGCTCAAACAGCGTGGTCAACTTTAGGCTTACAAACAGCATCAACAAATGGTATGGGTGGATCTGCAACAAGTTCTACTGCCTTTATTGGTTTCAATAATGGTTTACTATTTGTTATGTTAGGTATGCTTGGTGGTATTTTACTATATTACATCATCGAATACTTAAAACAACGTAAATTCTCTAAACAAGGTGAAGTAGCTTTAACTGTATTAAATGTCGTATGTGCTATCTTATTACTTTGGTACACAATTTATCCTGCTACATGGTTTAATTTAGACCGTTGGACAGTATCATTATTATGTATCTTAGTTATTGGTTTAGCTCTATTAAACAAAGATTATTTAACCAAAGCTATAAACAATGATTATACTCGCAATATATTTAGTTATCTAGGAAGTATGTCACTATATATTTATATGTTACATTATCCAGTAGGTATCTTTATGTTAAGAGTTTTAGGACCAAATACTGCTGAAACAATCTATTCATTCTGGCTCATTTTTATCCCAACAGTTATAATTACAATCATCTTAAGTATTTTGGTTAAAATGATCATGGATTCAACAATTTTAAAAAAGAAAGCATAAAAGTTCTAAAAGAATAAAAAGGTAGTGAAAACTATCTTTTTTCTTGTTATAATATTTATAATGAAAGAGGTATACCATGAAAATAATCAAAGAAACAGAAGTTGCGAAACTTATTAAAGATAATAGTACAGTTGCCATCAGTGGTAGTGGTGGTTCAGGTTCTCCAGAAGCTTTATTAAAAGCTCTAATGAATAGCTACAATAAACACCAAACTCCCAAAAACATAACAGTCGTTACCGGTATTTCTCCCGGCAATCTAACTGAAGATTTAGTCGGCATGAATATGTTAAGTAAAAAAGGTTTAGTGGGAAAAGCTATATGTGCTCATTAAGGTATGGGTAAATTATTTGGTAAAGCAGTAGGGGAAAACAATTTC
>CANQDN010000066.1 GCA_947593275.1 uncultured Bacilli bacterium | reverse complement strand
CATTTCCTACTCTTAATATTCCTACTTTAGTTTCTTTAACTTTTATTTCTGTTTTAATTAATTCTTGTTTCATATTTCCCCCTTAATCACTAAAATAATTTTATCATAAATTATAGAATATTAAAACTCGAACTTATCAAATATTTTAAAAAGTCCCTAGTATCAATCAATTTGGTGCCCTAAAGGAAGAAGTACGACAACTTTTTGAATAAAGGGAACAAATCATTAATTAATGGATAATATAAAAATCAATTATTCTATTTAATTATTCCATATTTAATGGTATAATGTATTTAGACGAGGTGTTATATGTACTTTTATGAATTAATAAAAAATTTATCAAAAAGCAATAAAACAAGGATCTATGTTGATATGGATGGTGTTATTGCTTCTTATGATTTTGGGAAACCTCTTGATTTTACAAATAAAAGGCCATTAACTACAAATATTAAAACTTTAAATAAGCTATGTAAATTGGAAAATGTTGAATTGTTTATTTTATCCATATGTAGGCTTAATAGTCAGATAAGCGAAAAAAATTGTTGGCTAGATAAATATGCGCCTTTTTTTGATAAAGATAAAAGAATTATAATATCAAAAGAGAGTAATCCATTTTTTTCATCAAAGGAATTAAAACTAAATTATTTAAAGTCTTTAACAATAGAAGAACAATTAATTTTTATAGATGATGATAATGCAGTTCTAAAAACGATTCACAATAATATTAAAAATATAATTTTATATCAAGATTCAGAATTAATTGACTAAAAGGAGGAATTATATGTTAAATTATGAAGGAATTTTTTTTGAAGCAAATGTGGTAGAATTAATACATTCATTAGAAACAGAAAAATTGTCTATAGTTAATGATGAAATACATTGTACATTTAAATATCATCCAAATGAAGAAGAAGTATTTGATGAATTAGTTGGTAAAAGCTTTGAAGTTTTTCTTATAGGATATGGAAATGATGGTATGAATAGTGGTTTTCAAATATCATTACCTGATGAGTTAATACCATATTATATAAACTACGATGAGCAAAATCCAGATATACTAAAAGTGCCTCATATAACTGCATCTTTATCTGAAGGAGCAAAAGCTTCAAGCACAAAGAATTTAGATTTTAAACCATTGAAAAAGCCCATTAGAATAATAGGCAAATTTGGCTATTGGATTAAAGATAAAAATGGTGAATACGTATCTTATGAACCTATTTCTAAAAGTAAAACAAGATAATATAAAAAACATTATAACACATATTGGTTGCCAATATGCAAGTGTGTTTTCTAAATTGACAAAATAAAACTACTTTCAATTTAATTTGAGAGTAGTTTTTTATTTTTACTCGAATTTTTCGAGTATCAATCAATCTGGTGGAGTAGAGGGGAGTTGAACCCCTGTCCAATATACCCTATAATACAACATCTACAAGTTTAGCTTGATTTGAAGTTCATTATTTTACTGGCTCAAGACCAACCTATAAAATAACTAGTTTAGTAAATATTCATTTTATTATCCTAAACAAATAATAAAATATATCTTACATATATGAACCCTTAAATGACCTATAAGAGAATCAATTAAGAGCTTGCTACACCTATACTAAATATTCTTAGGCAAATGCAAAAGCATTTGGAGCAAAACTTGAACTTTCGTTGTCGTTTAATTTTAATTTTAGACTTAAGGCGTCAATTCCACTTGCAGTCATATTTAGTAATACATGTCGATACCTTTAGCTACCCCATGTAAATAGATTATACCATGAATTAAATAAAAATGCAAAAAAAAGTAATAACATTTAGTATTACTTAGTTAATTATTTAGTTTCTTATTAAAGCTAGAGCTAATATTACACCAACGTTTAGAATACCATAAAGAAGGATAGCAATATTTACGAAAGCGGCTTTTGATGAGAGAGGGTAACTTTCGTTTTTAGTTCTTGTAAGAGCAAGAGGATTAGCTTGTTGTTTTAAATCATCGACAAATAAGACATTGCCAGTATTTCCTAGTTCTTTATTTTTATTGGCGTATTCATCTAATTTTTTATCAATTAAATCTTTTAAAGGAATGCCTACAGGAATAGTTGTAATATCATATTCGATTTGTTCTAGTAGGATTTTATTTTCTTCAATTAAAAGATGAGCATTATCTTTGGCGTTAAAGTATCTATTCATGTGAATATCAACTTGATGAGCTAAATCTTCGGGATTTATTGGAGAATTATTGAGGACATTTTTTATTAGTTCATGAAAACTAGTTAGAGCTTTACAATCTTTATTAAGTCTTATGGTACGCATAAATTCACCGGGTGTAACATTCCAAGCATCACCTGGGAGGTAGCGAAGATCAAAGGTAAGAACTTCACTGGAAATAACATTACCACTCATTTTATATATAAGAGTATCTTTTTCACAGGTTAATTCATTTAAATTAGGATGGAACTCTAAGTTTTTTTTGAATATTAGTTCATTTAGCCATTCTTTATTATCAATATCACCCATATTTATTCCTCATCTTTCTCTATTATTTTTATTGTATCAAAAAATTAAATAAAAAACAACACTAAACAATTAAAAAGTTTTGTAGTATAATATCACTTGGGGATAATTATGGATAAAATAGATAAAAAATATGTAATAGAATTAAGTAAGAAGAAGAATGAGCCGAAATTTATGTTAGATTTTAGACTTAAAGCTTTAGATAAATTTAATGAATTAGATGATCCTTCTTTTGGGCCAACTTTAAATATTGATTTTTCGAAAATTACTTATTATAAAGATAATAATACGAAAATGACAGATAAGTGGGAAGATGTTCCGAGTGATATTAAAGATACTTTTGGTTCTTTGGGAGTTATAAAAGCGGAGAAGGAATATCTTTGTGGGGTAACTAATCAATTTGAAAGTGAAGTTGTTTATCATAATCTTAAAGGTAATAAGGGTGAAGTAATATTTACAAGTACCGATGAAGCTTTAAAGAAGTATCCCGAGTTATTTCAAAAATATTTTAATAATTTAGTTAAGTATGATGAAAATAAATATACAGCTTTAAATGGAGCTTTTTGGAGTGGGGGTTCATTTATTTATATTCCCAAATATACTAAGCTTGATAGACCTCTTCAGAGCTATTTTCGAATCCAAAGTGAAGCTTTAGGACAGTTTGAAAGAACAATTATTATAGTGGATGATTATGCAGAATTAGAGTATATTGAAGGATGTACGGCGCCTAGTTATTCTTCTAGTAGTTTACATGCTGGAGTAGTGGAGATATATGTAGGAAAACATGCCCATTGTAAGTAT
The DNA here is from genome assembly GCA_947593275.1 of uncultured Bacilli bacterium. Lineage (GTDB taxonomy): Bacteria > Bacillota_I > Bacilli_A > RF39 > UBA660 > Caccenecus. Next base: position 4,264 of record CANQDN010000066.1, on the reverse strand, counting down.
TCAACAATTCAAAATTGGAGTAAAGATGTATATAATTTAGTAACTAAAAGAGCGATTGTTGATGAATTTGGGAAGATGGAGTGGATTGATGGGAATATTGGTTCTAAAATAACGATGAAATATCCTTCTTGCATTTTAAAGGGAGATTATGCAGTAGGTAATTCAATTAGTATTGCATATGCAAGTGAAGGACAAATACTTGATGCGGGTGCGAAAATGATTCATCTTGGAGCCCATACTAAAAGTAATATTGTAAGTAAGTCAATTTCTTTAAAAGGGGGAGTAAGTACTTACAGGGGAACAACTAAGATTACTAAGAATGCCCATCATAGTGAAGCAAAAGTTAAGTGTGATACGATTATTTTAGATGAATTTAGTAAAAGTGATACAGTGCCGAATAATATTTTGGGGAATGATACATCTTTTATTGAACATGAAGCGACTATATCAAAGGTTAGCAAAGAAAAGTTATTTTATTTAATGAGTAAGGGGCTTAGTGAAGATTTGGCAAGAGAACTACTAGTTATGGGCTTTATAAATGATTTTAAACATGAACTTCCACTAGAATATGCGGTAGAACTTAATAGATTAATTAAAAATTATTAAATTATGCAGATTTTACTATTTCTGTAGGTAAAAAGTTGCAGATTTTATAAAATTGGTAGGAAAAAGTAACAGATTTTACTAAATCTACATGTAGATTTGTTAATATCTGTTTTTGACGTATCCTTTTGTTGGGTGTTATACTTCCCATATGAAAGGAGGAAAAGTCATGAATAATGTTACCTTAGTAGGTCGTCTTACAGAAGATCCGAAAGTTAAAGAAAGTAGCGATGGAACATTTAGAACCGTGATAAATGTGGCTGTTTCGAGAGATTATCGCAATAGTGATGGAATATATGAAGCAGATTTTATTAAATGTGTTTTATGGAATGGAATTGCAAGTGCGACTAAAGATTATTGTCATAAAGGGGATGTAGTTGGAATTAAAGGAAGATTACAGACAAGAAATTATGAGAATGAAAATAAAGAGAAAAAGTATTTAACGGAAGTTATTGTAGATAAAGTAACTTTTATAACTTCTAAAGATGCAAAAAAGGCTTAAAAATATATTTACTTGAGGTGGAAAAATTACAAATAGGCTCTAACACAAGTTATAATCAGTATAGAGGCGAGGGTGATGGTTATGTTAAACGGACGAAGGCTAAGAGAGGCCCGCAAAAGAAGAGGTTTAACACAAACAGAATTGGGGGATTTGATCGGTGTTGGTAAGTCAGCGATATGCTGTTATGAAAAAGAAATCCGAAATCCTACTTTGGAAGCATTACTGGAAATGGTACATGTTTTTGGAGTGAGTACTGATTATCTTTTGGGGTTAGATTATCTTATTAAAACTACTGATAAAGATAATAAAGAATGTTATGTAGAAATGACTAAAGAAGAAATTATCTTTATTGAAGAAATTAAAAAGAATCAAATGGTATATGATATACTAATTGAAAATCCTAAAAGAGGAGCGGAATTAATTAAAAAATGGCTAAATTAAGTTTTAGCTTTTTTTCTTTATCATATAATTATTTAGGTGGTATTATGAAGAAATATTATCAAATAATTGGTTTGTTGGGAATTATGTTTTTAAGTTTTTATTATACAGAAAGAATTGCTAATATTGTTTTAAATAAAAGACCTTTGATGATTAAAATAAATGAAGAGAAAGATAATTATAAGATAGAAAGTGTTAGTGCAGTTATAGAGGGAGATTATATTATACCAGGGTTGTTTGGAAGAGAAGTAAATGTGAAAGATAGTTATTATAAAATGCAGAGAATAGATGCCTTTAATAAATATTATTTAGTATATGAAGATATAAAACCTGAGGTATCTATAGAGGATAATAAAGATAAGATTATTAGAAAAGGTAATCCTAAATTAAGTCAGGTAGCGTTAGTTTTTGAGGGAGAATCTAATTTAACTAATTATCTTAAAAGTGAAAATATAAAAGCTAGTTTATTAGTGGATTTAAAGACGTATCAAAAGAATAGTTATTTTGAACAAATAAATAATGATCTAAATAATTTTAAAGCTTTGGAAAATAATCTTAATTTAAATAAAGAAAATAAACATGTTTGTGTTTTAAATAGTAATATAAAAGAGATATGTATTAAGTATCATAATTATTTAGTAGAACCTTTATTAGTTTTTAATAATAATAATTTAATAGATATTAAAAATAAAATAGATAAAGGGAGTATTATATTAGTTAAAGATAATGTTAGTTTAGATAGTTTAAAGTTAATTATTAGAGAAATAAATTTTAAAGATCTAAAGATGGTTTATTTAAGTGATTTAATAAGAGAAGATTATTTAAATAATTAATATTAGTTAAGATATTTAGGGGTGTCTATTCTACCTAATAAGTAGTCAGAGGAAACTTTAAAGATATGACAGTATTCAATTAGAAAAGATGTTAATATGAATGTTGTTCCACTTTCGTATCTACTAATAACACTATTGGTGGTGTTTAGAGTTTTAGCAAGTCCTTCTTGCGTTTTTTTGTTTTCTTTGCGAATTTCTTTAATTCGATATAGATATTTTTCATAATTAAAAGGATTAGTTATAATGGTTGGTTTAGGGGATAATTCTAATATATAATCTAAAGATATTTGGAAGTAATCACTAAATTCTATAAGTTTTTTTAATGGGATTATATCATGTTCTAGTTCCCACATAGAATAAGTGTTTCTTTTTATTTTTAATATGTTAGCAATTTCTTCTTGTTTGTAACCATTGTTTGTTCTTATTTCTTTAAGACGCATTTTCCTCACCATGAAAATTGTTGCATAAAACCTTTAAATAAGAAATCTAACGTCGTTAAATAGCATATTTTTCTTGACTTTTGACGTCCACTAGACTATAATTTTGGTATAAGTTAGAAAATTATCATAGAAAGAGAGAAGAGCAATGAAGTTTGAGAAAATAGGAAGTATAAGTTATAAGAAAGGTATTTTAGTGGGGGTAATACTAGCTTTTTTGTTAGTTGTAGTTATTAATTTATTTACATCATTAGCGAAGTATAGACTAACTGAAAGTGTAAAGATAGTAGAAAGTACAGTAAGTTATTCACCATATGATTTTAAGATAATGGAGATATATAGACAAAAAGAGGGGGAAACTTGTACAGGAGAAGATAATAGTTGTTATGAAAAATTAGAAGGTAATAGTAGAATGCCAAGTACAGGTTATACTTTAAATGAAGAGAAGAGTCATTGTGATTTGAATACAGGTGGGAAAGATAATGATGCGACATTAACAAGTAATGCAAGTGGCGAGATAGTAATAAGTGGATTAACTGTAAGAGATAAATGTTATTTGTATTATGATAAAGAGTTAGTAGGTTCAGAAAAAACTCTTGCGGGTTTAGGAAAATCAGAAAGTACAGAAGGGTGCCCAACGAGTTTTAATAATATAGAATATACTCAAAGTTTAATATGTAAAGCCGAAGATGATTTTGGCGAAAGTTATTATTATAGAGGTAATGTAGAAGATAATTGGGTACAATTTGGAAATATGGGTGGAACTATTGGAAGTGGTAATCCAATATATTGGCGAATCATTCGAATAAATGGAGATGGATCTATTAGATTAATATATTCTGGAAATGGTGTTGCACAAAAGACCGGATCAGGTACACAAATTGATGTTACGTATGCTTTTAATCCTGAATATAACGATAATATGTATGTTGGCTATGAATATAAGTCTGGTGATATGCATGGCTATGGTACAGGTTCATCACCAAGTAATGCATTAAATTTATTAAAAAGTTGGTTTGTATACAATTTAGTGGATGAATTTGCAAGTGGTAATGGAAGTATAGATTCAAATGCCGGTTTTTGTAATGATCGAAGCGGATCAACAAGTTATAATGGACCTGATGGCAATGGTTGGGCAGAAAATATGCCAGATAGCAAAGGATTGGGTAGTGGAACTTATAGTTATACATATTACGGGGCATTTATAAGATTATATAATAATCAGAAACAACCAACGTTAAAATGTAGCACTACTTATATTAACGGAGATAGTATAATGAATAAAAATAAAGATTATTTTACTTATACAGGTGCAACAGGATTAAAACAAAATGGAACAAGTACTACAATAACTGGGACAAAAAGCTTAGATTATCCAATAGGTTTGATAACCGCTGATGAAGTAGCTTTTGCTGGGGGAGTATATAATCAATATAATGCAAATTTTTGGC
>CANQDN010000065.1 GCA_947593275.1 uncultured Bacilli bacterium | reverse complement strand
GCCGTTGCAGATTGCCACTGTCGTAGATAAACCAGCGGTCTCTCTTGCCTGCATAAAAGCTTCTGCTAAACTGGAAAATAAAGAACTATATGACTATTTATCGAGTGGTAAAGTAAGCCTCCCAATTCCCATGATTAATATTATAAATGGTGGAGTCCACGCTGATAATAATTTAGATATCCAAGAGTTTATGATCGTCCCAGTTGTTAAAACCATCAAAGAAAAAGTCCGTGTGGCAAGTGAAATATTCCACACTTTAAAAAGCATTTTAAAAAGCCAAAATTTAAATACTGCTGTCGGTGATGAAGGCGGATTTGCTCCATCTTTAGAGTATAATACTCTAGCCCTAGATTTAATAATGACAGCTATCAAAAAAGCCGGATATACCCCCGGAAAAGATGTTTTTATCGCCCTTGATGTCGCGGCAACAGAAATATATGAAGCTAAAACTAAAACCTATAAATTAGACAATAATCATTTAACTAGTGATGAACTTATCAAATACTATGTTACTTTAGTAAATAAATATCCTATTATAAGTATTGAAGATCCTTTTGAAGAAAACGATTTAGAATCTCTTGCAGTCTTAACTAAACTAATTGGTGAAAAAGTTATGCTTGTTGGTGATGATTATTTTACTACTAATATTAAATATCTAAATGAAGGTATCAAAAAAAATGCTGGTAATGCTATATTATTAAAAGCTAATCAAATAGGTACTATAACAGAAATGATTAAAACCATTATTTATGCTAGGCGTCATAACTATAAAATGATTATCTCTCACCGAAGTGGTGAAACTCTAGATACTTTTATCGCTGATTTTGCGATTGGTCTTTCCATCCCTTTTATTAAAACTGGTTCAATGTCTCGTGGTGAAAGAATTGCTAAATATAATCGTCTAATGTATATTGAAGAATTATTAACTCGCAAATAAAAAAATATTTGACAATAAAAGATATCTGTAGTATTATTATTCTACCGCTTAAAAAGGGAAATAAAGGAGTTTTAAATAACTCTTTTAATTTCTTTACATAAATATATATTAAATTCATATATTTATCTTATATAGAAAGAAGGAACAAAATGAAATTAAGCGCTATAAAAGATACTATACCAGCTAATTCAACCTCTTTAAGAGAGATAATTACTAAAAAAAGACTTTTAAAAACTAAGCTAAAATTACTTAATATTTATTATTTTGATAATGATTTACATAAAATTCATGAAAATAAACAAGATTTAAGTCATATATCTATTGATGATTTTTATCTTACTGAAGATTCTCAATTAATCGCTCTAGTTAAAGATCGTATTATCCCTTCAACATCTATTTCTAAAACTATTATATCTAGTTATTTAATCTATTTAAGTTATTTATATAATTATGATTTTACTAAATTATATAATGATGATGCTTCTTTATGTATTAAACTTATTAATAGTTTAGAACTACCAAATTCCCTAAAAACTACCTTTTCTAATTTAATAAATAATCCTATTTATTTTAGCTTATTTTTAAAAGAATTAAATACTAGTAATTATAGTAGTATCATTGAAAAAGATAAGCAAAGACTCCTAACTTTAAATTAAGTGTCAAATAACTTATTTTTTTTTTGCTTATTTTTCTAATTTATGCTAATATATAAATAGAAAGAAGATGATAAAATGTTTATTGGAGAAAATCCTATTCATATTAATGCCGAAAAAGATAGTATTGCTCCTTTAGTTTTAATGCCAGGAGATCCTCTAAGAGCAAAATATATTGCCGAAAATTTCTTAACTGACGCTAAAGAAGTTGCTAATCTTCGAAATATGCTTGGATTTACAGGCTTTTATAAAGGAGTAAAAGTAACTGTTATGGCATCAGGTATGGGTATGCCAAGTATGGGAATCTATGCTTTTGAATTATTTCATTTCTTTAATGTTGAAAAAATAATCCGAATTGGAACTTGTGGTGCTGTAAAACCCATAGTTAAAGTCCCCGACTTAATCTTAGCTAATAGTGCTTATAGTGAATCTAATTTTGCTTATACCTTTAGTAATTCAAATGATCATATTATGTATCCTTCCAATACTTTAAATAACACTATTAAAGAACAAGCCCAAGAACTTAACTACAAACTTCATGTTGGAGATATTACTACTATGGATGTCTTTGGACCATATATCGATTATGATCGGGTATTAAATCGTATCCCTAAAGATTTAGATATTTTAGGCGAAGAAATGGAAGCCTTTGGTTTATTTCATATTGCTAATCATTTTAATAAAGAAGCAGCCTGTATTTTAACTGCAGTTGACTCTAAATTTAGTGATGTTGTTTTAAGTGGAGAAGAGCGGGAGCGAAGCTTAAATGAAATGATTACTCTTGCCTTAGAATCCATTATAAAATAACCCCAAAAAATAAACTCGTAAATATTAACTTACGAGCTTTTTTATATTTCAATATATTCTTTTATTTCCTCATCATTTATTCGTACTTTTTTATCTCTTCTAATACATTTAGTTGTATTTCCAACACACCAATCCGCACTAAACCCAAAATCATTGCATATTTCTTTTAAATCCGCACTAGACATCGCCATCTTTCCACATTCATAATAACTAAGACAACTTCTCTCTTTATGGATTGCTTTTGCAAACTCATCTTGAGTTAAACCTGCCATTTTTCTTACCAATCGTACTTTCTTCCCTAAATATTTTAAATCTAATTCACTTTTAAAAGTATATATATCTTTATTATAATCTGTAACTAAACCAAATATATAATCTATAGGAACCCCATAAAAATAGGATAGTTTAACTAGTTTTTTTAAAGAAATATTTAAATAACCATTTTCCCACGAATTAACTAACCCTTGAGAAACCCCTAAAGCTTTTGCTACTTCTTGTTGAGTTATTCCCTTCAAATCTCTTAACCATTTAATTCTAATTTCCATAACTGTTAAATTTTTACTATTTTCTGTGTACATATCCTCACCTATAGTAAATATTATCCCCTTATAAAGTTGAATACGCAAGAAATTAGCATTTATAAGTGCATAATAAAACTAATAATCACAAAATGAAAGGAATTATGACATTTTTTCGAGTGTTATTTAACTTTTAGTATCTAAATTTTAAGAAAAATGTCTAAAAATGTCCTAAAACTAAAGAATGCGTTAAATTTACAAAAAATAAAAGGAAATAAAGAGGGTATTGGTAATAATTAAAAGTAGAGGGGGAAAACATAATGAAACCACTATATAATGATTTAGCCTTTAAAAACATCTTTAGAAGATCTCTTGTATTTGAACAATTTATAAATTCTTTTCTAGAATATAATAATTTAAAAGCCCGATATAAAGTCATATACGCTTATCCTGAAGCCTGTATCATGCCTAATCATGAAAATATAAAACTGTATTTTGGTGATATAGTAGGAATTTTAGATAATGAAAATATCGTATCTCTAGAAATATATAGTACTCCCTTTAATAAAAAGATGTATAATAAAAGCTATGGCTATAAATCTAGGTTATTTGCCGATCAATTAGAAAAAAATAATAATCATTATGAAAATATGAAAAAAGTAATATCAATAAATTTAATAATAGGTAACTATCGTGGAATAAATAATGACTTAGTAAACAAATACACCTTTAAACATCAAAAGAGTAATAAAATAATTCAAGAAAATACTATAATGTATTTAATAAGACTTGACCAAATAAAAAAAATAAGGTATGTTAAAGGTGAAAAGAAATTCTTAACATTTTTAAGAATAATAAATTCTGAAACAATCGAAGAAATGGAAAAATATGCGAAGGGAGACAAAAACATGGAACAAGTAATCGAATATATGAAAGAATGGAATGCTAAAAGTAATGAAAATGGCTTTGAAAGATATCTAAAAGAGAAAGAAGAAGAAGCTAAAGAAAAGGGCTTAAAAATAGGTAGAAAAGAAGGAAAAAAAGAGGGGAAAGAAGAAGGCATAAAAGAAGGAAAAGAAGTAGGAATAAAAGAGGGCAAAGAAGCAGGAAAAAAAGAACAAAAATATGAAATAATAAGGAAAATGCAACAAGAAAATGTGGGCTTAGATTTAATCAAAAGAATCACTGGTCTAACTGAAAAAGAAATTACTAAAATAATAAATAGTAAAAACTAGTAATAAATTTTCTCTTTAAGAACATAATAGTATTAAGCTAAAAATTTCATTTTTTATATAATTAGCACTTAAGCTTGACAAGTGCTAATTTTTGTTTTATAATCTTTGTTATAAAGAAAAGGTGATAAAAATGTATCCAAATATAAACAATAACGAAGAAGAAAATGTTTTAGAAAAATATGGCCGTGATATTACTGAACTTGCTAAAAATAACAAAATTGATCCTGTAATAGGCCGTGATGAAGAAATAAGAAGTATTATTCGTATATTATCTCGTAAAACAAAGAATAATCCCGTATTAATCGGTGAACCCGGTGTTGGTAAAACTGCGATAGTAGAAGGCCTTGCCATTCGTATCATTAAAGGGGATGTTCCAAGCATATTAAAAGATAAACGCATATGGTCCTTAGATTTAGGTGCTCTAATCGCTGGTGCCAAATATCGTGGTGAATTTGAAGAAAGACTAAAAAAGGTCTTAAAAGAAATAAGCGATTCAAATGGTGATATTATTCTTTTTATAGATGAAATTCATATGATCGTGGGAGCGGGTGCCGAAGGAGCTATGGATGCTGGAAACATGCTAAAACCAATGCTTGCTCGTGGTGAAATCCGTCTTATCGGAGCAACCACTTTAAATGAATATCGAGAATATATCGAAAAAGATGGTGCCTTAGAAAGACGACTTCAAAAAATTCAAGTAAACGAACCCAATGTCGAAGATACAATTACTATTTTAAGAGGTTTAAAGGAAAAATTTGAACTTTTCCACAGTGTCAATATTAAAGATAGTGCCCTAATATCCGCCGCTACTTTATCTGATCGTTATATTACAGACCGCTTCTTACCTGATAAAGCGATAGATCTTGTCGATGAAGCTTGTGCAACCATCAAAATGCAAATGGCCTCAGTTCCCACCAGCCTAGATACTTTAACTAGAAAAATTATGAGTCTAGAAATTGAAAGAGAAGCCATCAAAAAAGAAAAAGACGAAATCTCTAAAAATCGTTTAAATGAATTAAATAAAGAAATTGATGAACTAAAAGTTGAAGAAAACATCATGCGGACTAAATGGGAAGAAGAAAAAAATATTAATGACGCGATAAATAAGAAAAAAGAAGAATTAGAAAGTACTAAATTTAAACTTGAAACCGCCGAAAATAACTATGACCTAGAGACTGCCGCGCGTCTTCGTCATGGCGAAATTCCAAAACTCGAGCAAGAATTAAAAGCTTTAAAAGAAAAAACTACCTCTAAAATGTTAAGTGATACTGTTGAATCTGATGATATTGCTCGTATCATCGCCAAATGGACCAACATTCCTATTGAAAAATTAGTAAGTGGTGAAAAAGAAAAACTTTTAAATCTTGAATCTAACTTAAAGAAAAGAGTTATAGGCCAAGATCTTGCTGTTAAATATGTAAGTGAAGCAATAATGCGGGCTAGAAGTGGAATTAAAGACCCTAAAAGACCCATTGGTTCCTTTATTTTCTTAGGCCCAACTGGTGTCGGTAAAACTGAACTTGCCAAAGCTCTCGCCTTTGAATTATTTGATGATGAAAGACACATGATACGTATTGATTGTTCAGAATATATGGAAGCCTTCAATGTTTCTCGCCTAATTGGTGCTCCTCCTGGATATGTCGGCTATAATGAAGGTGGCGAATTAACGGAAGCTGTAAGACGAAATCCTTATAGTATAGTCCTATTTGACGAAATCGAAAAAGCTCACCCCGATGTCTTTAATATATTACTTCAAATATTAGATGATGGTCGTATTACTGATTCAACAGGTAAATTAATTGATTTTAAAAATACTATTATTATAATGACTTCTAATTTAGGTAGTGAATATATATTAGATGATGATAAAACAAGTGAAAAAAAGGTATTAGATGCTTTAAAACAAACATTTAGACCTGAATTTATTAATCGTATCGATGAAATAATTATTTTCAATTCTCTAAAAGAAGACGTTATATATCAAGTATTAGATAAAATAATTAAAGAAACTGAAGAAAGATTAAAACACTTAAATATTAAACTTGCTTTAACCAATAAAGCTCGGGAATTTATTATTAAAGAATCTTACGAAAAGACCTATGGAGCAAGACCAATCAAAAGATATGTTACTCATAATATCGAAACTTTAATTGCTAATTTACTAATAAAAGACGAAATAAAACCAAATTCTACTCTACAAATAGATGAAATAAATAACTCTCTAATAATTAACGAAAAGTAAAAATATTTTAGCATTTTTCCTTTACAAAAAATGTATAATTTATTATAATGTTAATAGTCAACAATTTAGGAGAGTGTTAAATTAATGACTAAAAATGAATTAAAAGAGTTTGATAGTTTAGTAAGTGATATATTAGAAAATGAATATTTTTTAACAACCAAAAAGGACCTACATCATGGAACTAGTAAATATGAACATAGTCTTAGAGTTGCTAAGTTAAGTTATAAATTAGGTAAAATATTTAAAGCCGATTTAAAAGTCGCATCTAGAGCGGGTCTTCTTCATGATTTCTTCTTTGGAACTCGTAAAGAAAAGCCTGAAAATTCTTATTTAAGACATCCCATAACCGCCTCTTGTAATGCTAAAAGATATTTTAATGTAACAAATAAAGAAGCCGAAGCCATTAAAACTCATATGTTTCATCAAGTATTATTAAAAAAGCTTTTTCCGTTTATTAATAGACAAGAAAAAGCTAGTATTAAAGAGTTTAAACCTAAAAGCAAAGAAGGCTGGATAATCTGCTTTTCTGATTTACTAATATCCATTATAGAGTTAGAAAGATTTCAATTCTCTTATGTCGCTAATGTTGCTTTATTATTAATATTTAATGTTATTATGTTTAAAAATTAAGCTCTAAAATTAGAAGTGATCGTCACTTCTTTTTTTAAACTCAAAAAAGAACCATTTCTCTTATGGTTCTTATCTATTTGTTCTAAACCGATCTTTAGGATCCAATATTTTTTTTCTTAATCTAATATCTGTTGGTGTAATTTCCACATATTCATCATCTTCAATAAACTCTAAAGCTTCTTCTAAAGTAAATTTCTTTGGCTTAGTTAAATTTATCGCTTCATCTGCTCCACTAGACCGAGTATTAGTTAAATTCTTGTTTTTACATGGATTAACATCTAAATCATTATCCCGATTATGAATACCTACAATCATTCCCACATAAACATTTGTCGCTGGTTCGATAATTAAAGTACCTCTCTCCTGTAAATTCCACAAAGAATAACCTAAAGCTTTTCCATTTTCCATTGAAACTAAAACACCATTTTTTCTTCGCATTATAGGACCTACATAAGGCTTGTATTTAAGAAAACTTCTAACCATAACACCTTCACCTTTAGTGTTAGTAATAAAATTACTTCGGTATCCAATTAAACCTCTCGTTGGGGCACTAAACTCTAAATGAACATAC
>CANQDN010000064.1 GCA_947593275.1 uncultured Bacilli bacterium | reverse complement strand
GTTTCATTATCTTCTAAAACCCATGGGCCTCCTGAGCAACCAGTAAGCATTCTATTGCCGGGTAAGCGCCATAAGTTGTTTCCGGATTTACTTACAGAACCATTTTCAAAAACCATTTGGGCACCTTCAAAGAAATTGCCGGGATAGCCAAAGGCATTTACAGTTTTATTAATTAAGTCGGTATTAATGGCATATTGAAGGGGTTTAGAGACATTGGAGTTTTTAGATAGGATAGCAAAAGCATAGTCCCATCTACGACTTTTTTCTTTTACCCAATTTTCTTTTAAGATGATTTTTTTGAAAGCAAGATCTTCTACAGAATCTTCACCGGAATAGCAACGAGAAAATAGAAAGTTTTCGGCGATGTCTCCGGTTTTGTTATCTTGGACGCAATGAGCGGCGGTTAGAAGAATGTTATTTTGGCCGACTATGCTTGCACTTCCGACAAAGTCTTTATTGTCTAGAGTAAAAAATAATTTTCCTCCGGCTTCAAATGGTCTTTTACTTAGGTCAGCTTGTTGTGGGGCAGTTGTTGCAGCGTTTTCTCCTTCAACGAGGCCAACTTCGGGTTCAAAAAGGGTATCAATGGCGATAGCGTTCTTTTTCCTTTCTGGGGTCCAATAGCTTATAATTTGGTCTGGTGATAAATCAAGATTATCTAATTCAAAGGTGTTAGTGTTTGATAAATTGTTATTCATTTTTTCCCTCCTATTATAATCAGATTATATCGTGGTTTAGTTGAAAAAACAATTTATTTAAAGAAATATTGTCATTTTGTTGTCATAAATGTTTAAAAATGAGAAAAAAAAGCATCTCTAAATGGAGAGGAAATATGTTATTTTTGTTAAATTACCATTTTTTCTTATTAATTAGTTTTACATAGCCAACTTCTTTAATATAACCTAAACTTTCATAAAAAGATTGAGCAATTACATTATCAGTGTCAGCAATTAAAGATATAAATTCACAATCATTTTTCTTGGCAAACTCGTAAATATACTCAAACATTTTGGTACCAACTTTTTGTCTTTGGTATTCTTCTTTTATTCCAAAGTTCCAAATAGTTAAAAATGGTTTTAATTCTTCAACAATATCATAATTTATAATTATAGTTGCTAGTCCTATTATTTTATTATCTATTTTTGCTACTATATTATTATATGCGGGATTATTATATATTGCATCATATTGTTTTAATAGTTTTTTATAATTAGTTTTTAAGTTATAGTTATCATCATATATGCTTATAGCTTCCTTTAGATCATCTTTTTTTAATTTTTCTATTACTATATTAATATATATTACCTCCTTTACTAATTGCTATTTATTTAATTAGCATTATACTACTTTTAGGTATTTTTAGGTAGTATTTTAGGCAAAAAAGAAAGTTAAATTGATTAAAATTGATTATTTTGATGAAATTTATTAGGAAAATATTAGAAAAACGACAATGCTTTCTTATGACATTTTTTACGGCACGTTATAATTAGATTATGAGAATCAGGAGGTTAAACTATGTTAGATGTAATTGAAGATAGTAGAAATGAATTTAAAGTAAAATTGCCTGATGATTTAGAAAAAACAGTTATTGGATTTCTTAATAGCAAAGATGGAGGAAACACTAACGCCATTCTTCCTGATTTCTTGAATAAAAACTGATAGGTAATTTTATATTGCTATTTGATGAATTAAACCAAATATCGCCATCAGATCTTTTTTCCACACTAAATGTCGTTCCGTTTTTTTCAATAATAACTACATTGCCATAACTATGCTTAATCTTAAAATTACTTTCCATGATTATCCTCCAAAACATGAAGTTATTATACAATATTTTCTTTATAAAATATAGCTTTATTTAAGAATTTAATATCCACTCTATAATTAGTTTTTTAATTTCATAGTATTCTTGTTCTTCAAATTGCATATTTGCTATGCAAAATCTTTTAGAAGCTATATGGGAGCAAAACATACATTCATATAAATCAAAGCAATCTTGAATAAATAGGGAATTACTTACTTTATTTGAACATATAACATTATAACTGTTACTACAATCTTTTGAATCATCACATCTTATACTAAAATTACATGTTCCAGATCTTTGTGATGCAAGTAAAAATTCACTATTACCACAAGAATCACAATAAATTAAATTTTTAGAATCACTACAATCAGTACTTCTATATATGTTTTCACATCTATAAATAGTATCACTTTTAACAATATTGATTGAGTCATAAACTCTTTCCGTTGTAGTTAAATTGATTGTATTCCAAATATCAATTAATTCTTGTAGATTATTGATTTCTTTTTTAGGTAACATCCATCCGTCTGTTTCATTTCTTTTTTCCATATTTTTATTTGTAATAAATCTGCCACTATTGATAGCATCAGCCCAAGTTATTTCATTTGTAGTTGAGTCATTTACTTGTTTTGGTAGTTTAATATCAAAAGCAAATTTTTCTAATAATACATCTAAAGAATAATTATTATCTCTATCAAATACACTTTTGAATATTTTATTAATAATTTCTAAAGCTTTTGAATCGTTCATTTTTTACACACCTTTCTTATTTGTTGAATTAGATATTAAGATATCTTTTAAATTTACATTAGTATTTAGGTTAAAATTGGTTTTAAAATTATTTTGGTTATCTTTTATAATCTCATTACTATTATTTATACTTGGTCTATTAATTCTAGGAATACTTGTAAAATTTAGAGTAGTTCCTTTAAAGGCTGGGAGTAATATTCCCTTAGAATCTATTCTAACTATACATTCACGAGTTTGGAGTTCTGTTAATAATTTTATTTTTCGATCTTTCGAATCATCTAAAGGGATTTTCATATTAAAGTTATCAACTAGGACGTTTGCATCTAATTTTGATACTCTAAATATAAAGTAATTAATAACATTAGCGAATATAGAATTTTTTAATTCATCAGATATTTGATTAAAATACTGACCGGCTAAAATTAAAGATAAATTATATTTTCTTGCTTCTGATAGAAATCGCGCTAAAATAGGATTTTCAATAACGGCGACTTCATCTATTATAAATATAATATGTTCATTTATTTCGCGTTTTTGCATTATAGTTAATAATTGTTGCATAATAAGTCCTGCGATTGTTTTAGTGACTTTATCACCAAGTTTGGTTCTATCTAGTGAAAATAAAGTTAGAAAGTTATGATGAATAGTATCTTTTAAATTTTCACTATTTTCTTCTTGATTAAATACAGGAATCATTTCCATTTCATCTATAAAACCTATAATTGGGGATATAGCTTCCCCATAAGATTTGGTTTTTAAATCATTAAAATCTGATAAAAAGAAGTCAACTACACTAATTGGTAATTTATATTTTAATTTTCTAATTAAATCATTTCGATATTCTAAATCTAAAATAAGTCTTCTTAAATTTCTAAAATTAAAGGATTCATCTGTTAATAATAAGTGAATGGAATGTCTTAAAACTCTTTCTAATTTTGAATTGTATTGATCAGCGATTAAGGATTTTAATAAGTCTAACAGAAGTTCGGTGGACGCAACAATATCATCATTATTGTTAATAAATAAATCAATACTATCTAAATTATTTTTAAAATCAATAACATTACCTATACCACCAATATCATTTTCAAGTGATGCGTGAGGATCTATAACAACTACTTTATATTTTTGACGTAGACTTTCACTTTTATTTATATTGTTAATTAATAGGCTTATCAATTTAGATTTTCCTGATCCTGAAGAACCAAATATAATAGAGTGTTTATCAAAACTAAAATTATTTTGGTTTAAGTAGAAATTACCTTGTAAATAGGGGAAAGTATCGATAGATAGTAAAGAATTATTGGCGTCACTACTTAGTAAATGTAGTATTTTACTTATATCTAAATATTTTGGTGATGCTTTATAAAAATATCTTTTATTTCCTTCAAAATCTACAGATAATATGTTTGTTGGAAGAGCAAGAATTACTTTATATTTTTTTATTATGCCATTTTTATTTAAATAATATGTTATCTTTGATTTAATTTTATCTTCATATAATTTTCGAAAACTGATTTCTAAATATATAAGAGTACCTTTATTTTTAATTTCATTATAATTAATTAAGTCTATTATACTACTACCTATTTTAGGGAAGGAAGGTAGTGTATAGTTAGATATTGGTTTTGGTATTTCTTGGTGATTTTTTAATAAAAAGGAATTTAAATTATTGATTGTTGCTGGCAGTGTACATTTAGTTTTTACAAAGTATCTAATTTCATTTTTATCATTAGTAATAATTATCTTCCATTTTCTTAAAATTCCATTGTAATTAGATATTGTTTTAATTAGTTCTAACCATTCATCTTTAGAAACATATTTTTTTGTTAGAAATATTTCGGACGTTAACCCCATAAACCGTCACCTCGATATAAAGTATAACAAAAATTTAAAATAAAAAACTGACTTTTTAACAACCACTTTTGTCAGTTTTAATAAATAGCAACTAAAAAATCAGTTACATCATCATGATAGTATTCTAGTTCCGGAATTTCTTTTAAATTATATTTAACTGATGGTAAAAATTCTTTATAAAATTTATGCGATATTTCTTGAATATCTTTAGCATCTTGAGAGTTGATTCTAAATTTTAGCCATTTACTTTTGGGAATTATTATATGTTCAAATTCATCTATTTTTTTATCATATAAACAATAATACTTTTCACTTTCTTCACGATTAATGTCGTAAGTAATCATACCATATTTTATTTCACCATATTTGCTTTTATATTTATTTTGTGCCTCTTTAAAAAATATTGGAGCGTCGTTTCCTATTTTTTCATTATTAGTTTCAATACAAATGCCATATAGATTCATTTCATCAAGGGTTATTATTTCATAATCAAGTTCAGTAGTAATTTTAATATCTTCATTAAAAACTATTCTTGGAAAATTTTTTAGTTTGGTTTCTTTATTAACAAGACTAGGTTTAATGCCATGAAATTTTTCAAAAGCTCGAGAAAATGATGTGGCATTATCATATTGATATTTTACGGCAATATCAATTATTTTTTGATTACCTTTATATAAATCAAAGCCAGCCGTAGATAATCTTCTTTTCCTAATATATTCAGATAAAGAAATACCTGCGATCATAGTAAATAATCTTTGCATAGTATAAACGTTTACACCAAGAAATTTTGATAATACTTCATAATTTATGTCTTCTTCAAGATTTTCATCAATGTATTTTGTAATTTCATTTAAATTTTTATAGATATTCAAGGTACATCACCTATATATAATTTTACCATATATTTTAATTTCTTTAAATGAATTATAATTAACTTGCCTATTAAAATAAAATATTTATTCAGCAACTTTTCGGTCACTTTTCGGCAATAAAAAGATTTGCTAATATACAAATTGGAATCCTAAATGGAGAAGTACGACAACTTTTTGGCTAAATAATAGTATAAAAATATTCATTTAATAAGCTTTTTATGTTAAAATAATATACACAAAGGGAGGTTTAGTATGCGAAAGTTATATGAGTTAAATCTAAAAAATATTGAATGTTGGAAAAAAACAATAAATAGGGATTCATCTAAGACAGTTTTTGTTAAAGATAAAATTGATTCTTTTACTTTATTTTTAGATAAACTTGGTAATCCTAAATCAATGCCCAAAACTGATGGAAGTTATTTTATTGATTTAGTTAGTGGAAGAGTTTTAAGCCTTTTAGAAGAAGGGGATTATATAGTAATTGAGCCTAGTGGGATTAGAGTTGAAAAAGCAAGTTTAAGAAAAGATAAACAAATACTTGTTAAAGCTGTTAAAGTCTTAAATCAAAGTTATGATCAATATGTATCTACTTCAGAAGATATTGAATATAATACTTATTTTTGTAATAGAATTGCATTAAGAGAATTAGTTGATGAAATTCCTTTGGAATTAGTTAATCAAGAAATTATGAATGTTAGAAAGAGTTGTGAAGAATCTCAAAACTATGTTTCAGATATGACTAGTCAAGCACATCAACAAGAGAATAGAGACATAGCGGTTAATTGTAAAACATTAAAAAGATTAAAAAAATAAAACTACTTTCAATTTAAAGTTAAGAGTAGTTTTTATATATATTCGAAGAAAATTCCTTAGTTTTCTATTAATCTGGAGCGTATAGAGAAGAAGTTGAATAACTTTTTCTTTGACTAATATAAGTATATCATATTTTTTTTTTTTAAATTTTATTTTATAATCATAAACTACGAATCTTCTTTTTTGAATTGTCATGATGCTTATAATCAATAATATTACGATTGGCAGAAATAAATTCCTTTAAAAGTTGCATTAGTTCTTCTTTTTTAATGACTTCTTTTTGGTTTAGGAAACGATAATTTATTACTAAGTCTATAAAATCTTTTAAATAACTATAATTATCAAACGAAGATGTAAAGAAAATTTTGCCATTTTTAATAGAATAAAACATAATATCGTCTTCGTCTATGCTTAGTTTAAATTTTGAAATAGGTGTTGCATCTTCAATGATAATTGCTCTTGAAGAAGATTCTAACATCTTTATATAATCTTTACCATTATGATCAGTATATTCATGATTCAGATTTAAATCTTCTTTTTTTACAAGCATTTTTAAAGTGTTATGTATTACTTTTTCATATGATCCCCACCATCCAGCATCACTATCATAATAAATATGATCTCCGCTTTCATAAACTAAATCTATACCATCAAAAACTTTTACTAAATAAGCTAAAATATTACCAATTAATTTAGCATTAAAAGTAGAATACATTTTTATATATGAAGCATACTTATTTAAAAGTTCACTATTATTGTTTACTCGGGTCTCATTATACTTTTCTTGATCTTCATATTCTTGATTGATCTTTTTTATAGCAAGTTCTATGGCGTTACTTTTATCTTTTAAAGTTTTTTCTTGTTTTTTTAGAGATTTTTGATATTCCTCTTGTTGCTCTAAAAATAAATCAAATAAATTTATATCATTCATAATTTCCTCCATCTAGGGCCTTATTATAGCAGAATTAATTTTAATAGTAAATAACTTAAATTATAATTTTCTAACTTTTATTAATTACATTTGAAGTTTAAATTTAACAAAAAAACTAACATTTCTGTTAGCATTTATTACAATCGGAAGTGTATTTTAGAGTATCAATCAAATTTGGAGCGATTGTGGAAGATATCTACAACTTTCGCTCATAAACAATTTGATACATAGTAAATCAATCAATTTTATTTTAATACATAATATGTATTTTTTCCAGTACCTTTTTTTATTAAAATATGGTCCTCTAATAATTTGTTAATAATTTGTTTTGATCTTGTATTTCCTATATCTAATAGTTTTTCAACTTCCAGTCTAGTTATTTTTGTTTTTTCTTTAACATATCTTGTAATAATTTCTTCTTGAGTCATATTATTAAATTCATTTTTATTATCTTCAATATAGTTTAAATTTGGTAATGTTATCTTAAAAACATTTTCTGATAATTCAATGATTGGTTTAGATTTAAAATTTTGATATTCATTTATTATTCTTCCAATACCAGTGCCATAATTTTCAACATAATTTAATCTATGAAATATTTCA
>CANQDN010000063.1 GCA_947593275.1 uncultured Bacilli bacterium | reverse complement strand
GAAGATATATTCTATCATATGATAGTACTGACATTTTCAAAAAATCTTGTACTGACATTTTCAAAAAGGATTAACACACTTCTTTAAGTTCCTTGACAAAAGGGCGAATAAATGGTAAAATAGGAGCTTGAAATGAGGGGTAAATCATGAAAAAAGAATATCAAATTCTAGATGGTAAAGTCCTATTTAAAGATGAAAATAACAAAAATTGTATAGTAAATGAAACTGATAATATTTATGAAGTTATTAAACAAGAAAATTTTGTAGAAATAATAAAAAATCGAAAAAAAGAAACTAATGATGAATTAAAATCTAGCTTAAATAAAGGTAAAACCTATAAACTTCTTACTAAAATTCTTCCCATTATAACTATTTTATCACCTTTACTACTTTTAGTTTTAAATAGTCTTCTATTTAATAATTTATATCAAGATATAAGTATATCTGCTTTAAATACTTCCGAATATTTAAATAGTTCTATCTTACAATTTATGAATACTTTTAATTTAACAACATACGCTAGCTATCAAACAATATTTTCAACCATCATTGCTTCTTGTTTTACTATTCCCGCCGGAATAATATTAGAACTATGTTTTGAAGTGTTTAAAAAAAGTAATAAAAAGAACGCCGAAATTTTAGAAGAAAAATTAAAATATTTAGCTAAAAAAGAAATCGCTGAAGAAGATAAATTAATAGATATGCGTAATAAAGCTCATAAATTAAATATTAACTATCAAACCAAAGACTTTAAACTCGTAAAAGTCGATAATACTGATGACTATGCTTTACTTGAAAAAGAAGAACAAGCTCTAGTAAGATCTTTAAGAAAATAAAAGACATTTTAATAACTATACAATTTTGTATAGTTTTTATTATAAAAAGATGATATAATTGTTTTAGAATAGGATAGATATTATGAGTAAAACAAATAAATCACCTTTATATATCATATTATTACCTTTTATAGGAATCATAAGCTTTATTAAACACTTTTTTATAGGTATTAAGTTTGTTTTTTTTGATGTATGGTATAATATTATTAGTTATCGTTTAAGTTCTAAAAGATTTAGAAAAAGAGAATTACAACCTAATGGAATAGAAAAAAATAATCCTGCACCTTTAAAAAAAGAAGAACAAAAGAAAATATTATCTTTAAGTGAAAGAGAAAGAATTATAAACGAAAAGAATGCTTTAATAAGAGAAATGCAACAAGAAATTAATAGTCGAAAAGTAAATAAAGATTATTATAAATATTATGGAACTAAAGATGGTGTTAAAGTAAAAGGGACAATTAGAGCAACTAATAAGATAACTTTACATAATTTTTTAGCTAGTGAAGGAATAGATGTTTATAGTATTAAAAAAGATAGTTTAGCTAACTTAGGTAAAAAAATAGGCCTTATAAATGACAAACCTATGAGTGTTAAAGATTTAATATTTTGGCTCACTCAAGTATCTACTTACTTAAAAGCGGGCGTTACCTTAAATGATACAATTAAACTTATGACTAAACAAGCAAATAAAGATAAACAAAAAAAAGAGTTATATGAAGCTATATCATATGAACTTACCATAGGTGAAAGCTTTAGTGTAGCCCTAGAAAGTCAAGGAAAAGTTTTTCCACCTTTATTAATTAATATGGTAAAATCTGCGGAAGCAACCGGAGAATTAATTAAAACATTAGAAGATATGGAAGAATATTATACCGAAATAGATAAAACTCGCAAAGAAATGTTAAGTGCCATTATTTATCCTACCATTTTACTCGTTTTTTCTCTTTGTGTTTTAACTTTTATTATGGTATATGTAATTCCCGAATTTATAAAAGTATATGATCAAGCCGGAATAACTGTAAGTGGCTTTACTCTAGGAATAATTAATCTCAGTAATGCCATAACAAGAAACTTAGGAACTATAACTTTAGTCCTAATTGCCATTATCTTAGTTTTATTATTCTTATATAAAAATGTTCGAAGTTTTAGAAAGCTTATTCAAACCTTTGGTATGCATATTCCTTTTTTTGGAAAAATAATTATTTATCATGAACTTACTTTATTTACTAAAACATTTGCCAGTTTACTTAGAAATAGTGTTTATATAACAAGTAGTATGGAAATACTTACAAATATTACTAATAATGAAGTATATAAAGATATTATGATCGAAACAATGAGTAATATTGCTCGTGGTGAAAAGATTTCTTTATCATTTTATAATAAATGGTGTATTCCCGATGTTGCTTATTATATGATTGTAACTGGCGAAGCAACCGGAGAATTAGCTCTTATGATGGAGAAAGTTGCTAATTATTACAATAGTCAACATAAAGCCCGAGTTACGAATTTAAAAAGTTTCTTAGAACCAATTATGATTGTTATTTTAGCGATTATAGTAGGAATTATAATCTTAGCCGTAGTTATTCCGATGTTTAGTTTATATGGAGAAATTAAATAGGAGGTTATTTAATGATTATTATCTTGTTTTTTGGTGGTTTTTTATTAGGTCTTATCTTTACTTTAATTGGTGAAGAATTACCTTTACTACTTCCAGAGGTTAAAGAACCTAAGAATAATTCATGGATCTTAAATCTTTTTATCGCATGTCTAAATGCTTTAGTAGTACTAATTAGTTTTTATTATTATGGCTTTAGTTATGAGTTTTTCTTATCTCTTATTGTTACAGCGCTCATTATTATAATTTTTATAACGGACTTTAAATATATGATCATCCTCGATAGTCCTCTTCTTATCGCCGGTATTCTAACTTTAATTCTAAAAGCTTATTATTTTGATTTTAAAACAATGCTTTTAAGTTTAGGTAGTGGTCTTTTATTATTTGGATTTATGCTTTTAATTGGCTTTTTAGGTAAACTTATCTTTAAAAGAGATGCGATCGGAGGAGGCGATATTAAACTTGCCATCGTAATGGGTATAATCTTAAACTTTCGATTAGGCATTTTAGCAATCATATTTTCAAGTTTACTTGCCTTACCATATGCCATCGCTACCATTATGTTAGGTAAAAATAAAGAAGTCCCATTTGGTCCCTTTTTAGTCGGTAGTATGGGAATAGTATATTTATTTAGTGCTAAATTCTTAAATCTTATCTCTTTCTTATTTTAGTTTAGACTTGTAAAAGTTTTAAATATAGTTTATAATATTAGTATTTGAAAGGAATTGTTATATGAAAAACGTTTTAGAAATTGAAATAACTACAAAAGGAGAAAAGTGGAGTAACGCCTTAGATAAAGCTTATAAAAAGAAAAATAAAGAAGTCAAAATTGAAGGTTTTCGAAAAGGAATGGCTCCTAAAAATATTTTTATTAATAAATTTGGAATTGAATCTTTATATATGGACGCGGTAGATTATGTTTTAGATGAAGCTTATAAAGATGCTTTAAAAAAGGCGAAAGAAACACCTGTTATTGAGCCAACTGTAGATATCGTAGCAATTAGTGAAAAAGAAGTTACTTTTAAATTTAAAATTATTACTAAACCCGAAGTTACTCTAGGAGACTATAAAGGTTTAAAGGTTAAAAAAGAAACCGCTAAGGTAAGTAAAGAGGAAATTGACGATGAAATAGCTAAACTTAAAAATCAACTCGCTGAAATTGTCCCTAAAACTAAAGGAGTAGTTGAAAAGGGTAACACCGCCGTAATAGATTTTGATGGTTATGTTGATGGTAAAGCTCTTGATGGTGGTAAAGGCGAAAATTATCCTTTAGAAATTGGTTCTAATACTTTTATTCCCGGATTTGAAGAAGGCTTAATTGGTACTCATATTGGCGAAGAAAAAGAATTAAACCTTAAATTCCCCGATAATTATGTCGAAAATTTAAAAGGAAAAGATGTTTTATTTAAAGTTACAGTAAAAGAAATTAAAGAAAGAGTTATTCCCGAAGTTAATGAAGAATTTTATAAAGATTTAGGTTTTGAAAATATTAAAACAGAAGAAGAATTTCGAAAAGAAGTCGAAAATGTCATTAAAGAGCGCAAACAAGCCGATCTTGACGATGCATTTATCGAAGATTGTCTATCTAAAGCATCAGAATCTATGAAAGTAGAAATAAATGAAGAAATAATTGATGAAGAAGTCCATAGAATGATTCATCAATTTGAAGAACAATTAAGCATGCAAGGAATTAAACTCGATGATTATGCTAAAATTACTGGAATGACTCATGAAAAATTACATGAACAAATGGAACCAGAAGCAATAAAAAGAGTTAAATATCGCTACTTATTAGAAGCTATCGCTGAAGCTGAAAAGATTGATTTTACTAAAAAAGAAGTCGAAGAAAAAACTAAAGAAATGGCCGACAATTATGGCATATCAGTCGATGAATTATTAAAAGCTTATGGCTCAGATGAAGTAGTTAAATATGATATGAAAATGCATCGAGCATTAGAAATATTAAAAGAAAATAACTAGAAAGTTGAAAAATACTTTCTTTTTTCTTTATTTAAAATTATTAGTTTGGTATAATAATTATAGGTGATAATATGGCTAATATAAAATATTTAATAAAAAGAGTATTTAGTATGAATTATAAGAATATGTTTAGTAAAATTAATCATATTCATGAAATCACAGGTAAATCTCGAATTTATATTTTTAATGATATGCGAAAATGTGCAGTTAAATATGGCGCGGGCTATGTCGATTATGATTTATATGAAATGTATAATTTAACCGATGAAGAAAGAGATACTTATATTACTAGAGGGAGAAATAATGAATTAGTAAAAAAATATAATAATCCTGATTTTATTCCAATATTTAGTAATAAAGCGAAATTTAATGAAGTTTTTAAAGATTATATTAAAAGAGATTTCGTCTATGTGCCCACATCTTCTAAAGAGGAAGTTCTAAAGTTTTTAAAAAAACATGCAGAATTTATGGCTAAACCTATAAATGGAACTTGTGGTAAAGGCATTCTAAAGTTAAATACCCATGATTATGAAAGCCTAGATGCCTTATATGATTTCTTAAAAGAAGAGAATAACGACTATGTTTTAGAAGAATTAATTAAACAATCCGAAGAAATTAATCAAATATATGCTGGATCTATTAATACTTTAAGAATAGTAACATTTTTAGATAAAAATAAAAAAGCTCATGTTCTAAGCGCTTGTATTAGAATTGGTAATAAAGGAAAGTTTGTAGATAATTTTAATAATGGAGGCATGGTTGCACCCGTTGATGAAGTAAAAGGTATTATTACTAATAAAGCTTTAGATAAAGAAAAGAATCTATATGAGAAACATCCTGTTACTAAAACAAAAATCGAGGGCTTTAAATTTAAAGATTGGGATAAAGCTATAAAACTAGTATGTGATGCTGCATTAGTAGTCCCTGAAGTCCGTTATGTAGGCTGGGATGTATGTTTTAGCACCAATGGTCCAATCCTTGTAGAAGGTAATGAATTCCCCGGTCATGACTTATATCAATTGCCAGTTCATACTCCAAATAAGATTGGTATTTGGCCAAAATATCAAAAAATTTTAGATAATGAAAAAAAGTCTTAAAAAATAATAAATAGCTATAGACAAAAGACCGTTAATTTTTTATAATAATAAGAAAAATTGAATTGATTGGAGTGATAAATAGTGGACCAAACTTTATTAGTCATGCTTCTTAAGGGTCTAATTTTACTGCCTAATCAAGAAGTTAAATTAGAACTAAATAACGAGCTTAGTAAAGAAATTACTAGCCTTGCCAATAAAAAGTTTAATCGGCAAGTTTTAGTTATTACTCCCAAAAATTATTTGGAAGAAACCCCAGATATTAATGATCTTCCATCCATTGGTGTTATTGGTAAAATTAAAAGTCGAATAGAATTACCCACTGGAAATGTCCGAGTAACTATAAGAGGCGTTAATAGAGTTAAAATCCTCCATTTTGATAATAATAAAGATAATAATGATATTTTAGAAGCTCAAGTAACTGAAATGGAACTCCCAGAAACTCAAGAAGTAGAAAGAAAAGCCGTTATAAAGAAGTTAAATGAACTAATAAAAGAGTATGTTGCATCCTCAAATCATATTTCTAATAGTATTATTAATACCATTAAAACAATCGAAGACTTATCAATTCTAACCGATACTATTTGTTCATTTATGCCAATTACTTTCAGTAAAAAACTCGAATATGCCCAAGAGATTAATCCTCTAAGACGAGCTCATAATTTACTTAAAGATATTAAATTAGAAATAGAAGTTTTAAAGTTAGATCAACAACTTGAAAGTGAATTAGAAAGTTCTTTAGAAAATAGTCAAAAAGAATTTATCTTAAAAGAAAAAGTAAGAATTATTGAAAAAGAACTAGGAAAAGAAAGTAATTCTCCCGATGATGAATATTTATCTAAATTAGATACTTTAAAAGTTAATAAAAGAATCCATGATAAAATATTAAAAGAAATTCATAAACTTAACTATACAACTGATATTTCCCCAGAAAATGCCATGATTAGAAATTATTTAGACTGGATGCTTAATTTACCATGGAATCATGCCAATTTTGAAAATAATAATTTAGAAGATATAAATCTTAAGTTAAATACTTCCCATTATGGATTAGACGAAATTAAAACCCGAATCTTAGAATATGTCGCTTTAAAAAATAATAATCCCGATTTAAAGAATCCTATTATCTGTTTAGTTGGCCCTCCCGGTGTCGGTAAAACGAGTATTGCCAGAAGTATTGCAAGTGCCCTAAACCGCAAGTTTTATAAAATAAGTGTTGGAGGATTAAACGATACTTCCGAACTTATGGGACATAGAAGAACCTACATGGGGGCATCACCCGGCAAAATAATTCAAGGTCTAAGAAAATGTAATAGTAATAATCCCGTATTTTTAATTGATGAAATTGATAAAATGACTATTAATTATAAAGATGATCCCAGTAGTGCTCTTTTAGATATTTTAGATCGCGAACAAAATCAAGAATTTGTCGATAATTATATAGAAGAAACTTTTGATTTATCCCAAGTATTCTTTATTTTAACCGCGAATAATACCGAAAATATTCCCGCCCCATTAATAGATCGTTTAGAAATAATTAATCTCCCAAGTTATACAGAATATGAAAAAATAGATATTGCTAAAAAATATTTAATACCTAAGATCTTAACTGAAAATAAAATAGATAATAAAATTATATCTATAAGTGATGAAATGCTATTGTATTTAATTAGTGCTTATACTAGGGAAGCTGGCGTAAGAGAATTAAGTCGAGTTTTAGAAAAATTATTTAGAAAATTAGTTGTTCTAGGCAAAATTAATGAACGAACTAAAATAAGTAAAATACGTTTAAAAGAATATTTAGGGATTCCCAAATATAATAAATTTGAAAATAAAAAGCAAACATATATCGGCCGAGTTAATGCTTTAGGAGTAAATGGAAATGGAGGGTTAGTTATTCCGGTTGAAACTTGTGTTTTTGAGGGGAAAGGAAACTTCGTTATTACAGGAATGTTGGGTAAAATCATGGAAGAATCAACAAACGTTGCTTTAAGTTTTATTAAATCTCATCAAAATAACTATCCAATGCGTGATTTTTTCTTTAATCTAAGAGACATCCACATTCACTTTTTAGAAGCGGCCATCAAAAAAGACGGACCAAGCGCTGGTGTTGCTATAACTACTAGTTTATTAAGTTTGCTTTTAAATAAAGCAGTTAGCAATGATATTGCCTTTACAGGTGAGATTTCTTTAAATG
>CANQDN010000062.1 GCA_947593275.1 uncultured Bacilli bacterium | reverse complement strand
TATGATTTTAAAACGGGTAAGAAATTTCCGGGGAATAGAAGGTATGTGGCTTTTTATAAAGATGATGATTATCCTGTATTTGCGAAAAGTGGATCTATTATTCCTTTAGCTAATTTACCGGAGAATAAAAATGATACTAATCCTCCTAAGAGTTTAGAGATTCATGTTTTTCCGGGGAGAAGTAATATTTATAAGTTATATGAAGACGATGGGATATCGAGATTACATGAAGAAGGGTATTATATTATAACAGCGATTGATTATAACTATTTAGCTAATAACTATACTTTAATTATAAGACCAATTGAAGGTAAAACAGGTATTATTCCTAGTATGCGGGATTATAAGATTAGATTTAGGAATACTCGGGTAGCGGAGGATGTTAAAGCATATATTAATGGAGAAGAGATTCCTTATGAAGCATATGATGATGATACTGATTTTGTTGTTCAAGTTAAGGATATTCCCACTACTAGTCAGTTAACTATTAATTGTAAGGGAAAAGATATTGAAATAGATGCTGTAAGATTAATTAATGAAGATATTAATTCGATTATTAATGATGCTAAGATACCAACTAATTTGAAAGAAAAAATTGCTTCCATTATGTTTAGTAATTTAGATATTAATAAAAAGAGAATTGAGATAAGAAAGCTTAAAAGAAGAGGTTTAAAGGATATTTTTATTCGAATGTTTATAAAACTACTTGAATATATTTCAGAAATTTAGTATAATCTAGCTAAATACGTGGAAGAAAAGAGTAGTAGTAATTATTCTACTTATAGAGAGCTTGTGGTTGGTGGAAACAAGTATTAGAAGTTTATGAACTTGCTTTTTAGAGTATTAAAGGTTTGTCTCTATATCGACTATAAAGTTATAAATTAAGGTGGTACCGCGATGATTCGCCCTTTAGGTAACCATCTTTTTTGTTTTAAAGGAGGGGAGTTATGAATCAGGATTTAAAGATAATCAAAAATAAATATGGGGAAAATATGATGCATTTGTGTCGAGAGTTTTTTCCAATATTGTTAGAAAAAGAAGGATTGTTATCCCAAATTTTACTAGATAATTTTGCGATTAGCCATGATTTGTATCAAGATTTGGTAGATAATAAAATGGAAGATGAATTTAAAAATTTTGTTTATAGTTTAGTGGATGTTCAAAAATCTGAAATAACAGAAATAAATAAAAACCCTCAAGAATTAATGGAAGAAGCTGGATATAATTTATATTGTTGTAGTACAGAAGAAGAAATAAAAAGATTTAAAAAATATTATGCTAAAGGAGAAGAATTATGTACTTTTAGGGGCGGAAGATTAAATACTAATGTAGTATTCTTTGCAGTAAAAAAAGATGTTGATAAGATTAAACGAGAGGATTTTCAGAATCCCACAAGAGAAGATTTATATGGTACAAGTGTTATAAGTATTCAATTTAGTAAAGATGGAACTAATACTTTATCAATTAAAAATAGATATAATCATCGGGTAAATAATCCGGATGCTACATTCTCAAATAATTTGGATAACATTATTCCTGGTCTTACTGAAAGTTTTGAAAAATATTATGGTTTAGTTCAATCGAATAGAAATAAAAACTTTTCAATTCCCAATTATGTTAGAGCAAATGATGGTAAGTTTTATAAATATAATTATGAAATAGATAATGTTTATTATTGTCCTAATAATATAATAATAGATAATTTTAATGTTAAAAGGTATGAAAAAGAAAAATATATTATCGCAGATTATTTTATAATTGATTTACAAAATAAAATGCTAACTAATTATAATTACATAAAAGATAGTTTTAAAGCGGGATTCTCAAACATAACTAAAATAGATGTTAAAACTACGGAAACTGGCAAGGTTATTTATTTTACATCACTAGAGGGAGATATAATAGAAATAGAATTAGATAAAAGAAATAGAATTATTGGGTATAAAAATAATAATTTGAAATACATAGGAAATAATTTTTTATTTTATAATGAAACGATAGAATATTTAGAATTACCAAATGTGAAAAGTATATTAGATGATTTTTTATATCATAATGAAGTATTAGAAAGTTTATCTTTACCACAAGTTCTATATATAGGAGATGATTTCTTAAATTATAATAAAGCATTAAAGAACTTATCATTACCAAAGGTAGAAAGAATAGGAGAATATTTCTTAGGTAATAATAAAGTATTGCAAAGTCTATTTTTACCAGAATTAAAATATGCAGGAGATTGTTTTTTATATAATAATGAGGCATTAAAAATCTTATCTTTACCAAAATTAGAATTTATAAGAGATTATTTCTTACATAATAATGAAGTATTACAAAGTTTATTTTTACCAAAAGTAATACATATAGGAGGTAGTTTTTTATTTAATAATAAGGCATTAAAAAGCTTATCTTTGCCAGAATTAGAAAATATAGGATATAGTTTCTTACACGATAATAAAGTATTAAAAAACTTATCTTTACCAAAAGTAGAATATATAGGAGAATATTTTATGTTCTGCAATTCAAGGTTTAAAGGTTTAGAACTGGAAGTTGGTAAAAGTAGATGAAAAAGTTACTAATAAAGGAAATTTGTAATTTTACATATTATTTAACAGATAAAGAAAAAACTTATAGTTTAAAGTTAGAGTTTTATGATTTAAATAAAGATCCTCAAGTAGGAGATGTAATTATTATAAATGAAGAATTGTTAAAAGAAAATATTTTGCTTTCTTTTGGGGCTTTAAATAGTGAATATGGAAAAAATATAAAAGATTCTCATGATAAAGATTTAATGGTATTAATAGTAGGTAATAAAAAGATATATTTAAAAAGGCTTTATGGTTAAAGGAGGGGAGTTATGAATCAAGATTTAAAGATAATTAAAAATAAATATGGGGAAAATATGATGCATTTATGTCGAGAGTTTTTTCCAATATTGTTAGAAAAAGAAGGATTACTTTCTAATTTATTGTTAAATAATTTTTCACCTTCCCATGAGTTATATCAAGATTTAGTGGATAATGACTTATTAATTCCTTTTAAGAATTATTTATATAGTTTAGTGGATGTAGAAAAAAAGGAAATAGATGAAATAAAAACTCCTCAAGAATTAATGAGTGAAGCTGGCTATAACCTTTATTTATGTGAAACAGAAGAAGATATTGCGAGTTTTAAAAAGTATTATGCTCCTGGAGAACAGTTGTGTACCTTTAATGGGGATCGCTTAAAAACTAATGTAGTATTTTTTGCAGTAAAAAAAGATGTTGATAAAATTAAACGAGAAGATTTTCAGAATCCCACAAGACAAGACTTATATGGAACAAGTGTTATAAGTATTCAGTTTAGTAAAGATGGAACTAATACTTTATCAATTAAAAATAGATATAATCATCGAGTAAATAATCCGGATGCAACATTTTCAAATAATTTAGAAAATATAATCTCGGGGCTTACTAATAGTTTTGAAAAATATTATGGTTTAGTTCAATTACATAAAAATAATGGTTTTGAGATTCCTAATTATGTGAAAGCAAATGATGGTAAGTTTTATAAATATAATTATGAAATAAATAATGTTTATTTTTGTCCTAATAATATAATAATAGATAATTTTAAAGTTAATAAATATGAAAAAGAAAGGTATATAGTTTTAGATTATTTTATTCTTGATTTAAAAGAAAAAAGAATTTGGTTATATGGTTTTGGACACGATACTTTTCCAGATTACTTAACAAATATCCAAAAAATAGAAGTAAAAAATAATCCAACTGGTAAAACAATTTATATTAAACAAAAGGCAAAAGTTTTTTATGGCGATATAGTTCAAATAGAGTTAGATAAAAGAAATAGAATTATTGGGTATAAAAATAGTAATTTGAAACAAATAGGATTTAATTTTTTAACTTTTAACGAAACGTTAGAATATTTAGAATTACCAAATGTGAAAAGTATAGGAAGTAATTTTTTACTTTCTAATAAAAAGTTAAAAAACCTATCATTACCAAAGGTTATGAATATAGATTATGCGTTTTTGTTTTATAATAGAACATTGGAAAGTTTATCTTTACCAAATGTTAGAGAATTAGGGGATTTCTTCTTATTTTATAATAAAGCATTAAAAAGTTTATATTTACCTAAAGTAAGAAAGATTGGTATTGAATTCTTATATTTTAATGAAATGTTAAAAGTATTAATACTTCCTGATGTAAGAGAAATAGGTTATAATTCATTACATTCTAATAGAGTGTTAGAAAAATTATTTATGCCAAATATAGAGGAAGTAGATGCAGGTTTTCTTTATTGTAATGGTAATTTTAAAGAATTTCATGGAGAAAATGGTTATACAAGAAGTAGAGTAAAAGGAAGGTAGTTATGAGTAAAATAGAAGCATTATATATATTTATAAGTTTATTAATTATTATCTTTTTAATAGATTATTTTGTTATTAATAAACCAAAGCTGAGGCTTATTACTAATAAAGGAGTAACTAAAAAGGGTAAAAAGAAAAAAGTAAAACCTATTGGAGAACTTGATTATTTAATCTATAAGTTTAAATTAAATGAGAAAGAATTAAATAAGAAGAGGAATATCTTATGGATATCTTTAATTAATAGTTTTATTATTTCTTTTACCTCAAGTATTATTATGTTATTACCATTTAAACTGTATTTACAATTTATTATTGCTTTTATCCTTTTATTTAGTTTAATATATGCTTTATATGAGATATATGGAAGAACTTTAAAAAAGAGGGAAGGAAAAAACTCTAAAGAGTTAAAAGAAGAAGTAAAAAAAGATAAAAATAAAACTAAAGTAAATAAAAAAGAAAATAAAAATAAAAAGAAAAATAGAAAAGAGTGAGAATTATGAATTTTAATGAAATAGAAAAGAAATGGCAAAAAATATGGGAAGATGGGCATTATTTTGAAGCTAAAAATGGCGGAGATAAAGAAAAATATTATATCCTAGTAGAATTTCCTTATCCAAGTGGTGCAGGTTTGCATGTTGGGCATGTTAGAAGTTATACGGCTCAGGATGCGATTGCTAGACTTAAAAGAATGCAAGGCTACAATGTTTTATATCCAATGGGTTGGGATGCTTTTGGAGCTCCTGCAGAACAATACGCGATAAAAAATCATATTCATCCCGCTAGTGCTGTAAAAGAAAATATTAAAACATTTAAGGGTCAAATGAAATCTTTAGGTTTTTCCTTTGATTGGACTAGAGAGTTTTCGACTACTGATCCCGAATATTATAAATGGACTCAATGGCAATTTTTACAATTTTATAAACATAATATGGCTTATAAAGCAACTGTCCCTGTAAATTGGTGTCCAACATGTAAATCAGTTTTATCTAACGAAGATGCTGCTGGTGGAGTTTGTGAACGCTGTGGTAGTGCTGTCATTCAAAAAGAAAAATCTCAATGGATGCTTAAAATGGCTAGTTATTCCGAAGATTTATTAAAAGGCTTAGATGATACAAATTTTGCCGAAAAAGTAAAATTAGGTCAAATAAATTGGATAGGTAAATCAGTAGGGGCTAATGTAGATTTTAAAATAAAAGGCCATGATAAGAAATTTACAGTATTTACAACTAGACCAGATACTTTATATGGAGCAACTTATTGTGTTTTAGCGCCTGAACATGCCTTAGTGGATGAAATTACAATAGCTAGTCAAAAAGAAGAAGTAAAAAAATATAAAGAAGCTTGTCTTTTAAAAAATGATTTAGAAAGAACAGAGCTTAATAAAGATAAAACTGGAGTTGCAACAGGAGCATACGCGATAAATCCTGTAAATGGGGAGGAAATACCTATTTATATAAGTGATTATGTTTTATCAAGTTATGGTACAGGTTCTATTATGGCTGTTCCTGCTCATGACGAAAGAGATTATGCTTTTGCTAAAAAATTTAATTTACCGATTAAAGAAGTAATTAAAGGTGGAGATATCACAAAAGAAGCTTATACAGGTGATGGAATTCATATTAATTCAGAAAACTTAAATGGTTTAAATAAAGAAGAAGCCATAAATAAAATGATTGAATGGTTAGAAGCTAATCATTGTGGTGAGAAAAAAGTTAATTATAAAATGCGTGATTGGATTTTCTCTAGACAAAGATTTTGGGGCGAACCAATTCCTATGATTTATTGTGAAAAATGTGGCTGGGTTCCAATGAAAGAAGAAGATTTACCATTATTACTTCCTGATGTCGCAGAATATGAACCAACCGAAACTGGTGAAAGTCCTCTTGCTAAGATAACCGATTGGGTTAATACTACTTGTCCAAAATGTGGAGCTCCTGCCAAAAGAGAAACTGATACTATGCCAAACTGGGCAGGTTCAAGTTGGTATTTCTTAAGATTTATGGATCCGCATAATACTAAAGAATTTGCTAGTATGGATGCGATGAAATATTGGCAAAAAGTTGATTGGTATAATGGAGGCATGGAACATACAGCAAGACACTTATTATATGCGAGATTTTGGGTTCAATTCTTATATAATATTGGTTTAGTTCCAAATAAAGAAATGATTTGGACTCGTGTTAGTCATGGGATGGTTTTAGGATCAAATAATGAAAAAATGAGTAAATCTAAAGGCAATGTCGTAAATCCTGATGACATTGTAAAAGAATATGGGGCAGATACTTTAAGAGTTTATGAAATGTTCATGGGCGATTATGAACAAGATGCTCCATGGAGTACTGATTCTCTTCGGGGTTGTAAACGTTTTATTGATAAAGTAATTCGTTTAAAAGATAAAATAAATGATAAAGAAGGATATTCTAAAGAATTAGAAAGTATTATTCATAAAACAATTAAAAAGGTAACTTATGATTTAACGCATATGGCTTATAATACCGCGGTATCTTCTCTTATGATTTTAGCTAATGCTTATGAAAATAATAAAACTATAACTAAAGATGAATATCATGTATTATTAGTGTTATTAAATCCTATTGCCCCTCATATCACAGAAGAATTAAATGAAAGTTTAGGATATAAAAAGATATGTGAGACAAAATGGCCAGAATATGATGAAGCTAAAACAGTTGATGATGAAGTAACTATTGGGGTTCAAGTAAATGGGAAGTTACGGGGAGAAATAACTATTAAAACAGATGAAGATGAAGAGGTAATTAAAGAGAAAGCTTTAAATAATGAAAATATTAAGAGACATCTTGAAAATAAAGAAATAGTTAAAATAATTGTTATTAAAGGAAAAATTGTTAATATAGTTGTTAAATAGGTCTTATTGGGACCTATTTTTTGTGAATTTGACAAATGTATGTAAAGTATGCTATAATATAGCTCATTAAAGGGGAATATTTATGGTTGATAAGTTAATTAGAGGGATTATATTAGAAATAAGTATGGTTTTGATTTTAGTTATTGTGTCTATTCCAGTTTGGTTGTCTTTTGAGAAGAAAATAAGTGCAGCCCATATTACAACATTAGATGATTATAATTTAGTGTTTAAAGTAACAAAAAATGGGGATAAAGAGGAATATATTACAGTAACAAATGAATATCCTATAAATAAAGTATATACAATAAAATTAAAGGTAAATAAGAAGTTAGATGAAGTTGGATCTATTTTAACTATAAATAATACAGGGTATTCTTTAAGTAATTTTAAAGAAGAATATAAAAGAAATAATTATTATTATACAATTGTAACTGATTATATTACAAGTACAATGCATACTTATACAATTAGACCTAATTTAAAGGGTCAGGATGTTAATTATTCTTATGTATTTGAAGAAAATACTTATATATAAGCTATAAAAAGTGAAAAATGTTGTGATTTTTAAATGAAAAGTTCTCTAAATATGATAGTCAATTTTAAGTGAAAAGTTCTCTAATTAAAAGTGATAT
>CANQDN010000061.1 GCA_947593275.1 uncultured Bacilli bacterium | reverse complement strand
TTAATTCTTATTAAAAGTAATGGTGCAGTATCTTATGAAGCAACTGATCTTGCCGCCATTTGGGAAAGAACTCATAAATATAATCCTGATGAAATATGGTATATGACTGATAAACGTCAAGAAATGCACTTTACTCAAGTATTTAGAGCGGCCCAAAAAAGTGGTATGGCAAAACCCGATTTAAAGCTTATATTTAATGGTTTTGGCACTATGAATGGTAAAGATGGTAAACCATTTAAAACTAGAGATGGTGGTGTTATGCCCCTTCGTACTTTACTTGATATGGTAACAACTGAATGTTATAAAAGACTAAATGAAAACATCACCGAAAATAAAGAAGAAATCGCTAAAACTATTGCCATCGCTGCCATTAAATATGCTGATCTATTACCATATCGTACTACTGATTATAACTTTGATATTGACAAATTTACTGACTTAAATGGTAAAACTGGAACTTATCTTTTATATTCCACTATAAGAATGCGTTCCCTACTAACTAAAGCAAAAGAAGCTAACTTAAATGCTAATACCATAACTACCATAAAAACCCCTATAGAGCGCAAAATTATTCTTACTATGCTCGATTTAAAAAGAATTATTAAAAGAAGCTTTGATAATCGCTCTTTAAATGAAATATGTGAATACTTATATAAAATAACTAATTTATATAACAATTTTTATAGTGAAAACCACATTCTAACAGAAGAAAACAAAGCCCTCCAAACATCATGGCTAACTCTAACTAAAATAATTTATGATAACAACTGTAAACTTTTAAATATTTTAAGTATAAATATTCCTGAAAAAATGTAAATTAAGAATTGACAAATATATATTTTAATATTACAATTACAAAAGTTAAATGTATGACACATTTATGTAATCTAGTCATATAATGTTTTAGCTATAAAAAAGGAGATATTATGAAACTAAGTGATATAAGTAAAACTGAGCTAGAAGCAATGAACTATGATGACATTGCCTATATAATCTTAAATGAAGAAAAAACCAAAATGAAAATAAATGTTTTATTTAAAAAAATATGTGATGCTCTAGAGCTAGATGAAAAAGCTTATCTAGATAAAATTGGTGATTTCTTCGAACTTCTAACTACCGATAAAAGATTCATCATGTTAGAAGATGGTTCATGGGATTTAAAAGAACTTCACAACCCTAAAGTTATTATCGACGATGATGAAGAGGAAGAAAACATCATAAATGAAGTAGACGATAATGATGACATCATGATGGAAGAAGAAGAGGAAAACGAAAGCGATATCTTCTATGATTCTGATACTGATGATGATATCCCCGATGATGATTTTGATGATTTTGTTGTAATAGATGTCGATGAAGAAGAAGCAAATAGTTAAAGTTTGCTTTTTTTAAAACATTTATGTTATAATATACTAAAAAGAAAGGAACATTAATATGTTTGAAAGATTAGATGCAATCGTTACTAAATATAACGAACTACAAAAGCAACTAAGTAATCCGGAAATTATAAACGATTACAATAAATTAAAAACTTTATCTAAAGAAGCTAGTGACTTAGAAGAAACTGTAAATAAATATCAAGAATATAAAAATGTTAAAACGAGTGAACAAGATGCTTTAGAACTAATGAAAGATCCTGAATTAAAAGAAATGGCTGAACTAGAATATAAAGATCTCACAACTAAAGAACAAGATTTAATTAAAGAATTAGAAATCCTTTTAGTTCCTAAAGATGAAAACGATGGTAAAAATGTCATCATGGAAATAAGGGGCGCCGCAGGTGGAGATGAAGCTAACATTTTCGCTGGTGATTTATATCGTATGTACACTTATTATGCTGAAAAAAATAACTGGAAAATCGAAGAATTACATTCTATTGAAGGAACTAGTGGAGGTTTTTCTCAAGTTGAAATAATGATTAAAGGTGAAGATGTCTATAAAAAATTAAAATATGAAAGTGGTTCCCATCGTGTTCAAAGAGTTCCTACCACAGAAACTCAAGGTCGTATTCATACATCTACTGCAACTGTCTTAGTTATGCCTGAAGTTGAAACCGCCAATATTGACATTAAAGAAAGCGATATTAAAATGGATGTTTATCACTCAAGTGGAGCCGGTGGACAATCCGTAAATACCTCTAACTCAGCTGTAAGACTAACGCACATTCCCACTGGTGTTGTTGTAACCTGTCAAACTGAACGTAGCCAGTTAAAAAATCGAGATCGAGCTATGAATCTCTTAAAAATCAAAATAAATGATGAAATAAGAAATAAAGAAGAACAAGAACTAGGCGCTACTCGTAAAAGTAAAATAGGAACTGGAGATCGTAGTGAAAAAATAAGAACATATAACTATCCTCAAAATCGTGTAACAGACCATCGTATCAATTTTTCAGTCATGAATCTAGACCGCGTTATGGATGGTGAACTAGAGCCAATCATCGAAGCTTTAATAAACGAAGATATGCGTCTAAAACTATCAGGAGTTTCTTTTGAATAATATTGGCGCAGCTGATCTAAAACTTTTAAAAGAACTATATAAAGATAACCTAGATTATGCTTTAAATAAACTAAAAGAGCACTATCCCATTCAATATCTTATTGGCTATGTTGACTTTTATAATACTAAACTAAAGGTAAATGAAAATGTCTTAATTCCCCGCTTTGAAACCGAACTTTTAGTAGAAAAAACCCTTAATTTTCTAAAAAATAAAAATTATACTTCTCTCCTCGATATTGGAACAGGAAGTGGCGCTATAGCTATTTCCCTAAAAAAACATTTAAACCTAACTATTGATGCCTTAGATATTAGCTCATCTGCCCTTAATATAGCTAAAGAAAACGCTAAAGAAAACAACACTCCTATAAACTTCTTTAAACTAGACATTTTAAAAGAAATACCCCCTAAAAAATATGATTGTATTATTTCTAATCCCCCATACGTAAAAGAAGATGAATATACCTCTTTAGAAACTAAATATGAACCATCCATCGCGTTATATGCTAAAAATAGTGGCCTAGAATTCTATATCCGTATCTTATCTATTGCTACCCAAATATTAAATAAAAATGGCTCTATTATCTTTGAAATTGGCGCAGATGAAAGCGAAGACATAAAAAAAATAGCTCTAAGCTATTTCCCAAAAGCTAATATAACTATAAAAAAAGATTATAATAATTTTGATCGATTTATGTTTATTGAAACCTAAATCTTTTTTTATCCCACAAAATCCAATACAAAATTAGTAAGTAAATAACTTAAACCAAAACTTAAAGCCAAAACCAGTATCTTCGCTTCTATTACTCTTCCCTTTTTCATAATTGGATCAAAATTAACTCCATTAAATATAAATATACTCATAAAAGTAAAAAACACATATAAATAAACTTTTATTTCCATAACCCCTCCTCATATCTTTTTATAGAATCCACTCTTTTTAAATGTCTTTCTTCACTAGCGCTCTTTGTATTAATAAAAGTATCCACCATCTCTTGAACTAACCTAAAATCTGTCGTAACTTCACTACCTATGGCAATTACATTACATCCATTATGGTTTTTCCCCTTAAAAGCATCATCTACACTAACCGCTCTAACACACCGAATCCCTTTAACTTTATTCGCGGCAATACTCATACCTACTCCTGATCCACAAATAAGGATACCTAAACTACCCGTATTCTCTCTAACTTTTTCCCCTAAACAAAAAGCAAAATCCGGATAATCATCTAATTCACTATTTTGAAGTCCTATATCTTCTATATCTAACCCATTTTCTTTCAAATACTTCGTTAACTTTAATTTTAACTCTAAACCCCTATGATCACAACCAATAAATATTTTCATTATTTTTTCCTCCTATACCTATTTTATCAAAAAATGTCCTAAATTTAAATAAAAAGTCAAAAACTAGACTTTAACTTTACTTATAATCTAATGTATGCTATAATCTTAAAGCACTGGAGGTTTTACTATGAATAATATAATAAATACAAGTTTTAATACCCTAATGAAAAATCCTGATGGCTCTCCTATAGAGATAAGTATTAATAGTACAACTAAAAAATCTAAAGTAACAATTAATACCTTAAATAAAACATTAAGCGCCACTAAAAAGAAGAACTCTCAAAAAATTACCTATGAGGAAAAAGAATCTCGCAAATATCGTCGTGTAACTCTAAATTATGATGCCAATCACATTCCTACCTCACTTATTCTTGATATTGCAACCTTTAAACCTCATCGTCCCACCGTTAATGGTATCATAAGAATTACTTATAATTTAATAAGCTTAAAAGGAGTCTTTAAAGTTGAACTTTTAAGTAGAAAAGGTGTTAAAAACCATTATGCTCATCAAATAAGTTATACCATTCCCTATAACTTAAAAGAACTAGAAACCCTCCTTCTAAACTTAAAATACCC
Organism: uncultured Bacilli bacterium; assembly: GCA_947593275.1. GTDB lineage: Bacteria > Bacillota_I > Bacilli_A > RF39 > UBA660 > Caccenecus. Next base: position 3,590 of record CANQDN010000061.1, on the reverse strand, counting down.
TCTATTTAAAGACTTAGATGATAGTCTCTTCCAATTATGTTCTATCCCCGAAGAATTTAAAATCTTAAATAACCTCAAAAACATTTTAAATCCTGAAGAAGAAGAAATAATTGGTAATACTTTACAAGGATTTAATAAAACTAGCTATTGTCGAATAAGAAAAAACTAATCATAAGAATTGACCTCTTATGATTTTTTATATATAATAAATTTGGTGATTAGCATGTTTACAGACACTCATTGTCATATATATAAAGAATACTATAATGATATATCCGAAACTCTAAATAATGCTCAAAAATGTGGTATAACAAGATTTATCAATAATGGCTCAGATACTAAAAGTAATCAAGAAGTCTTAAAGTTAATTGACACTTATCAAAATATGTATGGAGCCCTAGGTATCCACCCTGAATCTGCTGATACATATAAAGAATCTGATCTAACCTTTATAAAAGACAACCTAAACCATCCAAAAGTAATCGCAATCGGCGAAATAGGCCTAGACTATCACTACACAAAAGAAAATAAAGAAGCTCAAATAAATCTTTTTGAAACCCAATTAAAACTTGCTGAAACCTATAACCTCCCTGTCATAATTCATAGTCGTGAAGCTACTGAAGACACCATTAATTCATTAAAAAAATATAAAGTAACAGGCGTTATCCATTCTTTTTCAGGCTCTTTTGAAACTGCCCAAATATACCTAAAAATGGGTTTTTCTCTAGGAATCAATGGCGTAATAACTTTTAAAAGCTCTAAACTAAAAGAAGTCATAAAAAATATCCCCCTAGAAAATATTATCCTCGAAACCGATAGCCCTTATCTTACCCCTGAACCATATAGAGGAACTCCAAACGAACCTGCAAGAATCCTAGAAATAGCCAAATTTATAGCTAATCTAAAAAATATCGACTTAGAAACTCTCTCAAACATTACCAATAAAAATATTAAACGAATTTTTGACATTTAATCCAATATATGATAAAATAATAACAATCAATGAGGTGAAATAATGAAATCAAAAATATATCACTTTACAAATATAATAAAATTAATTATTATTGTTGGAGTTATATTTTGTATTAATACATCTTCATCGAAAATAAAAACTAAAAGTAACAATGAAAACTTCAACAAAACCATAGATTTATCCACAATGGCTCTCTATATAAATAAAGAAGAAGAACAAAAAAGAAATGAAGAAGCTCTTCAAACATACCTCTGGGGTTCCCTAGATAGCTATACAGGTGATTTAACTGGTTATGGTGCTGATTGTCCATTATGTACTGGTCATTTAGCGTGCATGGGTAATCTTGATATAAGTAATGGTAAAAACACTTATAATGATAAAACTTATGGTGTTATTAATATTGTCGCATCCAGTAAAAATCTTCCCTGTGGCAGTATCATTCGTTTCCTAAATAAAAGATTAAGTGATGAACCAATAATCGCGATAGTTTTAGATCGTGGTGTTTTAGGAAATGATATAGATTTATTAAGTCCTAGTGAAGAATATGCCTTTAAATACGTCGGCAGAAGCTCAATAACCTATGACGTTTTAAGATTTGGATGGGAAAAATAACCCATCTTTTTAAAAATTAAAAAAGGAGGATATCATGGAAATTAAAGCTAAAAAAAGTCTCGGTCAAAACTTTTTAAAAGATGAACAAATCCTATCTAAAATTGCTAATTCTATTCCTACTACAAAAGAAGATCTCATAATTGAAATTGGCCCTGGAACTGGTGCTTTAACTAAACATTTAATTAAAAAAGATAGTTACCTAATCGCCTATGAAATAGATACTCGCTTAAAACCCTTTTTAACTCCTCTCCTAAATAATAAAACAACCATCATCTATCAAGACTTTTTAAAAGCAAACCTAGAAGAAGATTTAAAACCCTTTTCTTATGATAACATCTATATTATTGCAAACATTCCCTATTACATAACTACCCCTATTATTAAACGTATTATTACTATACCTAAACTAAAATCTCTTACTCTTTTAGTCCAAAAAGAAGTCGCCGAACGCCTTTGTGCCTCCCCTAACTCTAAAGCTTATGGAAGTCTAACTGTTTATTTAAACTATTACTTTTCCCTAAACTATCTATTTACTGTTAAAAATACTTGTTTTGCTCCTACGCCTAAAGTAGATAGTGCTGTAATAAACCTCACTAAAAAGCCCAAAAACACCAAATTAATCGATGAAATTACTTTCTTTAACTTAATTAGTGCTGCTTTCTCCATGAAGCGCAAAACCCTCAAAAACAACCTAAAAAACTACAATTGGCTACCCATAAAAAAAGTTTTAGATAAACATCATTTACCTGAAACTATTCGTGCAGAGGAAATACCTCTAGATTTATTTATTGAACTAGCTAATAGTATCTTTAACTACAACTAATTTCATTATTGGCAATATACTCTTTTGCCGTTATTTTTTTATCTAACTTTTTAACAAACTCTCCATCTTTATATGTATAAGTATAATAAGCTTCTACTACATCTGAAGATTTAACATCACAAATATAATCTTCCCCTATATAATTACTATAATTAAGTCTTGAAGTATATAAAGTAATAACATTATCTTCAACAGTTGCAAAATCATCATAATAACTATAATCTTTAATCTTCATATCATTATCCCCAATAATAGACTCTTCTAAAACTTTTTCACCATCTTTATTAACTGCATATAAAACAGTTGATCTACCATCACTATAAGATCCATCAGTATATGTAAATACTACTTTATCTCCAATAACATTAACATGTGAAAAATAATCATAATAAGTATTCTTAGTAAAATCTAAATTATCTTTTCTAAATATTTCTTTACCATTTATAGTCGCTACTAAAGTCTCAGGAAATCCATTATCTTGAAAATTAATATATTCGAATACTAACTTCTCTTTTTCTCCATTTACATCTAAATTAATAAGACAAGTTGCAATATCACTTTGATCACACTCTCTATCCACTTCTAAAGCATATTCATCAAGTCTAACTCTTACACCCTCTTTTCTAAAATGGCTATCTTTATACTTATAAGTGGAAGCAAAAATAATAAGACCAACTAATACCACTCCTAAAATTCCCCAAAATATCTTTTTCTTATTCATCTAAAACCACTCCTTCTCGTATTAAAAATACTCTTCTAATGTGAATATTTTATGTTCTTTTAATGAAATAACTATTAAAACTATTCACCTAATCTTATTATAAAGCAAAAAAAACTTATGGTCTAGATAAAAAAAGTTATTTTAAATATTTAAGATTAGCAAATTTCTTACAAATTATATACAAAAAACTAGTAAACTAAATACACTTGCAATTTATCTAGAATCTGTTATAATAAAAATGTAGAGTGTTAGGAACATAACATCTACTAATGTTTTTTGTAGACGTTCACGTCCGTGTTATTACTGTTATAAACATTAATAATTATGGTCGTTGACGTCTTTTTTGGTCTTCTAAAGAAGCCCATTATTTTAGCTATTATATTTTTAAGCAAAACCACATCAACTCCTTTCTATTAATCAAACCTCAAGAACAGGAGGTAAAAATCAACAGAAAGATCAGT
>CANQDN010000060.1 GCA_947593275.1 uncultured Bacilli bacterium | reverse complement strand
CTATTACTATAATTCGCTGCTTGTCTAGAATGCGCATTAGATAAAGCATTATTAATATTCGCCGTTATTGTATCTCCAATATTAAGATAAATAAATGATGGAGTATAATCATAATCTGCTATATCTAATTCTTTTATTTTGACATTCATACTCTCTTGAACATTTCTAGCAAGTCCAAATACTGTCGCATAAACTAAATATTTCTCCCATAATATAATCTCTGGCAATTCTTTAATATCAAAAGCTCCAAAATCATTTAAAAAGTTTTTAAAAGCTTTCCACTTATCATAATGTAAAGAACCTTTCTCGGTTTTTTTATTTACCATAATAATATAGAACAAAAATACTACCAAAAGAATACATAAAACAAATAACGAAAAACTAAATATTTCATTACATAAAGCATAAACCAAAAATAATAACCCCAAAAGAAAAGGCCCAATCCCAATCAATAATGGTTTAAAAGAATACTCATAAAAATGCTCTTCTTCCCCTTTTTTTACTACACTATTCTGCCAATTCTGATAATAAGTAAGCAATTTATCACAAGTTTTAACTCCCTTAGCATACTTCTTAAGCTCTAATGTTGTAAAAACTTTTTTATTATCTTCCGTTTTACCTGCCCCTACATTATCAAATAAAAACTCCACCAATAACTCTTCACTTTCATTTAAATTATCAGTATTATTTAAAGTAAATTTATATTCTCGAGATTTCTCACTTATTTTCACAAAATCTATATTCTTTTTATAAATAAGATTCATAATAGAAGCACTCATTGCATTAGGAGTAATCTTTTTATTCATTAAATAATCTACAACCTCTACATTATAATCTTCAATAAACTCCCGATTATATTTCGAATAATAATTAGATTTAGGACTTCTCCCATATTTAAAATAAATATAAATTAAAAGTATAAGTAATCCCCCAATAAAAACTTTAGTTCCATAATAAACAAAATTATAGCGAGCCCTTAAAGTTTCTCTAAGTTTATTTGCTTCTTCCGCCCGATCTTTTTCTACTAAAATAATTTTATCTAAAGCTTGAGTTTCACTTTTTTTAGTAACATTATAAACTAAATTTTTATCAAATGTTAAACGAACATCTACACTTTCACCCCGAAAAACATCTTTAATTGAAGCTTCTACTGTTTTATTATCTACTTTTTTTATTTCACCAGTTAAATGACCATGAGCCCAATATCTAAAATTACTAGATAAATCTTCATTTGGTAAACTTACTCTAATTTTAATATTATGTAAATCTTCTTCAAAACCATCCGGCACAAACGTCCAATAAAGCTCTGCCACATCCTCATGTAATACTACTAGATCTACCACTCTATATTTAATATAAAACACTACTTCTTCGTTATTAGTTTGATAATAAATTCTAATTCTATTTCCATTAGAAATTGGTGTTAAAGTATACTTCCCACTCTCCCCATTAGATCCATAAGTATCTAAATTAAAATCCGAAAATTCATCTAAAAACATGTCCCAAGATCCATCATCTTTTATTTTTTTAGCACTAACTTTTTCCACTAAAATATTTTTAGCATTATATAAATCATTATTACTAAAAGTACTATCAGTTAATGCCGAATTTTTATATAATAGATCTCTTTCATACCAATTAAATGATCCCTTCGCAATTATTAATTCTTCTACTTCCATATCTCCATTTTCTAATACATTTGCATTCACTAAAAAATTATCCACTTTAACTTGGATTGCTAAAACACTACAAGGACCAATTAAAAACATCAAAATAGCAATAATAACTTTTTTCATTATATCTCCTTTAAAAAAAGACTTATTTCTAAGTCCTAAAATTTAACTTTAACATTTTCTCTTTCCGCATCATTTGCTTCAAAATAAGTCTCTTTCGTAAACTTAAAAATACTCGCTACAATATTAGATGGAACCATTTCCACTTTATTATTATACTGCATTACAATATCATTATAAAATTGTCTTGACATTGCTATTTTATTTTCAGTCTCATTTAACTCACTTTGTAACTCTAAAAAGTTCGTATTAGCCTTTAAATCTGGATAACTTTCTGATAAAGCAAATAACTTACTTACAGCTTTAGTAAGCTCTCCATCCGCCTTCATTTGCTCTTCTGGAGTATTTGCACTCAAATAAGTATTCCGAGCCTTTACTACATTTTCTAATGTTTCACTTTCATGTTTAGTATAACCCTTAACAGTCTCAACTAAATTAGGAATTAAATCAAATCTTCTTTTTAATTGAACATCTATTTGACTCCAAGAATCTCTAACTCTATTTCTAAGAGATACTAAACTATTATAAGTAGCAATAATCCATAAAACTAAAACAACAATTACAACTAAAATTATAATCCACCACATAATTAATCCTCCTATAAATATATATTAACATAAACTTAATTTTAACTCAAGATGTAATCTTAACTTTATTCTTGGGTTCTAATTTCTTTATTTTATTATCTATAATTGAATACAAATATAAATTAACTTCTTTAGAACTAATACTTTTAATATAATTATAATAAACCTCCAATTGCTTTTGATACTCTTCATCCTGAATATTCTTTAATTTATAATCAATTATTTTAATCTCTAAAGGATACTCGAGCATTAAATCAATTATTCCATGATACTCTACATCATCTAATTCATACATAAATTCTAACTCTTGATATATTAAAGCATTCTTAAAATCAAAAGTATCTCTTAAATTATCCACCCATTTATTTCTAATTTCTAAATTCTTAAAATCAGTCATTTCTAACATTTCATGCATCTTAGTTCCATATTCTAAAGTTAAAGCCTCTTTTTTAGTTATTATATTCTTAATAGTTTTAGAAGCTCTTCTGTTTTTAATTAACTTACTATCTAACTTAATATCTCTAAATTCCATTAATTCATTAGTACTCTTAACATCCCAACTATTCTTCTTTACAAACTCATAATCTTTAGTTAAATTAATCTTCTTTAAATCTACAAGTCTTATATATTTACTTAAATTAAGACTCATCGCTTCCAAAAAATCATAAAAAGATTTAAATTTTAAACCCATATTAATATCAATAGGATTCTTAAGTTTTCCCGTCTTTTTAAAAGAAGGCGCCACCATTATAATCTTTTCTTCCGCTCTAGTTAAAGCAACATAAAATAACCGTATTTTCTCCGCTATTTCTTCTTTCAAATAATTATTTTTAATTAATTCTTTTACAAAAAGCGTTCCTATTCCCTCATCATAAAAAGGTGTTAAAATCCCATATTTTTTATCAAACATAAATCTTGTCTGCAAATCTTTTAAATTAAAATCTTTAGTCAATCCCGCATAATAACACACTGGAAACTGTAATCCTTTAGACTTATGAATATTCATTATCTTTACACAGTTAAGACTTTCCTTATTTTCTTTATATCTTATTTCCTGAGCATTCTTAATCATTTCTTCTAAATAATCTCTAAATTCTTCAATAGTAAACCCTAATTCTTCCGCATTAAAAGCTAAATCCAAAAGATAATTAATCCGAGTTATACTATCATCTATATTCCCCACTTTAATTAAATTCTCATAAAAATTAAACTCTTTTATTATTTCTTCTAATAAAGTCTTAGGGGTTTTATATTCCATTTGAAACGCTAATTTTAAACACTTTTGATATATCTCTATATTATAATAACTATTAGTATTCTTTATTTTAAATATCTCTTCATCAGTTAAATCACTTAAAAAACTCCGAGCAATACTAATAAAATAATAAGCAAAATCTGTACTACTCTCTTTTTTATTAATAAGAATTATTAAACTAATAATATTCTTAATTATTAATATATCATTGGAAACCGTAAGATTACTATCTTTAAAAACATCCATTGGTATATTTAAATATTGAAATATCTTCTTATAAAGAGGCATATCACTTCCTCTATCTAATATAATACAAAAATCACTATATAAAGCTTTCCGATACTTTTTATTATTCATATCAAGTATTTGATAATTATTTGCAATCTTCTTTTTAATATCCTTTGCAATAATAAAAGCTTCTATCTCACTATTCTTAAACTTTTTATCTAAAACATCATATGTTAATATATCCATATTATAATCTTCTTGATAATCACTTTTTAACTCATAACCCTGATTACCATAAACCATATAATGTCCCTCATTATAATTAACTCCCCCCATATCCCTTGAAATAAGAAAACTAAATATTTCATTAATATTATTAAGTACTTCTTTTCTTGATCTAAAATTCTTAATTAAATCAATTTTTATACCTCCATTATTCTTAGTATAATCTTCATATTTCTTCTTAAAAATACCCGGATTCGCATTCCTAAATCGATATATAGACTGCTTTATATCTCCCACCATATAAACATTATTATTCTCTATTAAAGAAATAAATATTTCCTGTAAATCATTAGTATCTTGATATTCATCTATTAATATTTCATTATAATTATTCTTTAACTCCCATCGAATATTTTCATTCTCTTTAACTACTTTTATAGCCATTTTGGCAATATCTAAAAACTCATAAACCCCTCGTCTATTTTTATATTCTAATATTTCTTCATCTAATCTATTTATTATTTTAATTATTATTCTTACATAAGGAAGTGTACTTTTTAACTGTTCTTTAAATTCATCTTCACTATACTTTGATAAATTCATTATTTCACTAGCTAAATCCTTCAGATTATCTTTAATTTCTATTGCTTCTTCAGGAATATTCCGAAACTGAACTTTACCCAAATCTTTAACTTTATATAAATCATTATAACATTTAATATTAGTTAACTTACTATAAACATTATATACTTTTTCATATAATTTAGAATCTAACATATCTGTTAAAACCGCTAAAATATCTTCAATTAAAAGAGTTTTATTCTTTAAATATAAATAATATTCCTTAAATAAATTATCTATATTCTCTTCACTATAATACTTATCTATATATGTATCTAAATATTCTTTACTATCATATCTAAGATCTAAACTAGCTTTAATATTTAAAATACCCTCTTTAATAATATCATCACTTCTATTAGTAAAATCTCCAACTAACTTCTGAAAATCTTTATCTTTAGCTTCATAAAGACTTAAAAAGATATTTTCCAAAATTCTTTCTTTTTCTAGATTAATAATTGACGAATCAACTATCGATATATTTTTAGTTATATTAAGTAAATAATGATATTTTTTTACTATACTTAAAGCATAAGCATCAAAAGTTGTAATATACGCTGTATCTACATATTCTAATTGTTCTTTAATCTGTGCTTCCTTTATCTTTTCTCTAATCCGATTCTTCATTTCTCCTGCTGCTTCATTAGTAAAAGTTAAAACCAATAATTTTCTTATATCTACATTTTCTTTAACTTTTCTTAACACTCTTTCGGATAAAACCGCTGTTTTCCCTGAACCAGCCCCTGCTGAAACAATAATATTAGAGCCTTCCCTATCTATTGCTAGTTGTTGTTCTTTAGTTGCTTTCATTTTCTTCACCTCCTAATATTACTTCATCTTTAGGTTCTTTAAAGCATATATCTTTAAACTTACAGTATAAACAAGCATTATTTACTCCCTTTATAACTTTAGGATTAATTTTAAAATATCCCTTTAAAATACTTTTAACACATTTGATTATTTTTTCTTCCATAAGATTAGCTAAATCTTCCATTTCCCCATTCGATAATACTTTAGCTTTCTTACTCATAGTCCCATCATTCTTAAACTTTAAATCTTTAATAATCTTCCCATCCATATACTCTTGATCAAGCATTTCTAATATTTTAGGATCACTATTTGAATACCCTTGAAGTTGCATCTTCTCTTCCCTTGATTTATCCATTATTGTAGGCACATTACTTAACACTTTTTGAATATAAAATCCTCCAATTAAAGCATCTTTAAATCTCTCACTCTTTTTTAATAAATATAAATAAAGAGGAAGCTGCAAATCCAGTCCATATTCTAAATTATCTAAACTAACCTTCTTTAAACCCGTCTTATAATCAACGACCGCTAAAACTTCTTTTCCATTCCAATCTTGATACATTACTTTATCAATTAAACCCTCAAATGTTACTTTAAAATCCTCTTGATCTAAATAAACATATAATTCTTCTTCAAATAAATACTTACTTAACTTAGAATGTCTAGCCTGTTCTTTTAAAACTTCTACTACTTTCTCTAATTCTTCTCCTAACTTTTCTAAATAAAAATACTCTCTTACCCCCAATTGATACTCTTTTTCTTTAACAAAATTCATAATTTCTATAGGTATATTAATATCTCTTTTTAAAGCCAGTTCTAATATATGATGCACGATTGTTCCCATTATAGCTTTAAAATTTTCTTCATAAATATCAATTTTCATAATTTTACTTAAATAATATTTAAAGGCACATTCATTATACATTTCCATACTTGTATAAGCTAAAGTAAGTTCATGCTTTAAAGCCTCTCTAAATAAAATATTATCTATCCCCTTAAATTCGTTATTATACTCCCGATATTTAATATCCATATTATGACTATATAAACTTAAATTAGGACTTATGGAATTATATTTATAAAGTAAATCTAATGATTGAGCATACTTAAGAGCACTATTAATTTTTGAATAAGAAATATGCTCATCAACTAAGCATTCCTCTACTTTTAAACCCATCTCTTCAATCAATAATGATGGATAATAAACCATATTATTCCCTTGTAATTTATAAGTAATAACTAAATTCTTTATTTTCTTTAATCGTGTTATAATTTCTTTTTTTATCTTCTTATTTTTATCATCACTTGTATCTAATCCCAACTGATCCTTTACTTTATCACTTAAAAATTCTTCATCTTTTCTCACTTTAGGATAATAATTCAAATTAAAACCCAATAAAAACACATAATCAGTATCCCTAAAAACATCTGTAATACTTCCAACAGTTACTGCTTCATCATAAAGATCTTCTTTTATTTTAGCCTTTTTTAAATCATTAATTATAAACTCTTTTTTTAAACTCTTTTCTTCCACTAAAACTGATTTATTAATAATTGTAATTAAATCATTTAAATCACTATATTTCTCCATTAAGTCTAAAATATTCTCTTCAATACTTTTTATCTCATAATTTCTTAAAAATTCTTGTGCAACCATCGTACTATAATAAGAACTTTTACTTTCTATATTTAAAGGAATAGAATACAAATCAAAATATCTTTTAATATCATTTCTATCTTCATCATTTATAATAATCTTAATTCTTTTAATATCTACTTTATCATATATTAAAGCACTAATTCTATTTAAAACAAACTCTAACTCTTGTTCTTTATTTTTAGCTTCATAAACCTGAGGAGTATAGATTTCCTTTAAAGGATTTACCTCTTCCCATTTTTCTCCCATTTCTTCTAAAATAAGCTTCTCTTCTTTAGTAAAAGACTCATAACCATAAACAACTATTCTTTTATTTTTAAGATACTCTTTAAAATTAGTACTTTTAATTAATAAATTACTTCCCTCTAATTCCTCTTTTAAACTAATTAAAAATCTTACTTTATCATCCTCTAAATCTTTTAAAAAATACATATTGTCTAAATATTCCTGCGCTATATCAAAAGGTACAGAAAATTTATTCATTATATACTCTATTGTCTTATTATCATAATCAAAAAACAATTTCTTTTTTAAATCCAAAAATGTATAAAACTTAATATTATATAATAATTTATTTTGAGAGAGTTCTCTTAATATATATTTCTTATTACTTTCATTAGTTATTACAATTATATTTTCCATAAAAAAACCTTCCTATAAATATTTTAACATATAAAAGCTTACATTTCTATTTTTAATTATAACAAATTATTACCAATATTAAATTTAAAGTTTTTTGCATAAAAATATTGACATTAAACATAATATTTAATATAATTTAGTAGCAATGCCCAATTAGCTCAGTCGGTAGAGCGCACGGCTGTTAACCGTTAGGTCGTAGGTTCGAGTCCTACATTGGG
>CANQDN010000059.1 GCA_947593275.1 uncultured Bacilli bacterium | reverse complement strand
TAGAATAAAATTGAACATTTAAGGCGAGGTGCCTACCTTGTGTTTTTTCTTTCCTGGTTATTTACCTACCTATTTGAGGGGGTTTTAATAAGAAAGGAGGCATCAAGGTCATAATGGAAGTAATTCTGTTTGTGATATTGTTACCAATGGTAACAAAAAAAGCACCTATCCACATCAAGATTAAACTCGATATTAGGATAAGTGTCAACAAATAATTGTAGACATTTCGTCCTTAAATGTTCTACATTTTGATTTTATCATTTTTATTATAAATTGTAAATAGTTTAATTTTTATTTTAAATTACTTATTGCTGCTCTTTTATATTCTTCACATACTTGATCTAAATCTTTAATAAAATTTTTTATTTCCTCATCACTATTTAGACGTGCTCCACTGGCATATTTATGTCCTCCACCATTATATTTAGCGGCCACAGTATTAATAATTGGTCCATGAGAACGCATACTTACTTTATAACCTTTATTTTTTGCATCTTCACTTATAAAAGTCCAAGCAATAACTTCTCTTATAAAATTAAAATTATTAATTAAATTAGAAGGTGTAGCTAGATCGACATTATATTTTTTAATAACATCTGCCGGAATTACTAAATAACCTAAGCCATTTTCAGTAACTTTCATATTAGTAGCAATAAAGCCTTGAAATCTTACTTCATCAATACTACGATCATATAAATAATTATATAAAGATGGAAAATCTATTTTACTCTTTTTAATTAATTCTTCGACTATTTTAAAGGTTTTAGGGGTCGTATAAGGAAGTAAAAAGCGATCACTATCGGATACTATACCAAGATATAAATTACCAGCGATTTTAGCATCTAATTTTAATGGAGTTTTTAGGACTAATTCAGCGACCATTTGACAAGTAGAACAAGAACTTTCATCAGTCCAATCAACTGGGCCTTTAATATCTTCTTTAGGATGATGATCTATTTTTAATATTTCTTTATATTCTAAATTATCAATACCATCTACTCGCTCTAAATTAGGAACATCTAAGACAATTAATAAACAGCCCTTATATTTTTCATTTTCAATTTTATCTAAAATTCCATAATACTTAAATTTTGCGACTCCAAGGCCAACAGCATAACATTCTTTATTAGGAAAAGTTAATCAAATGGAATCTCTTAGAGCGACTTCACTTGCTATAGCATCAGGATCGGGTCCTACATGTCTTGCTATAATTATTTCTTCATATTCTTTAATTTTGCGATATATTTTTTTTAATACACTATTATTAATGATACTCACCTACTTAATTAATTCAAAAGTATCAAGAGCAATCATTAATTCTTCATTAGTTGGAATAACATAAACAGGAATGCTAGAATCTTCTTTAGATATTAATCCTTCATGTTTAGCACAATAACTAGCAATACTATAATTTAAATCTTTATCCATATGGATACCTAAACATTGTAATTTATTTAAAATAGTTTCTCTAAAGGCTTGAGCATTTTCACCAAGTCCGGCGGTAAATACTAAAGCATCAACTTTGCCTTCTAATAATACATAGTATTTAGCAATATATTCGACTATTTTTTTCGCGTACATATTATTGGCGAGTATAGCTTTTTGATCATTTTCTTCCATTGCAGATTCAATATCTCTATGATCACTAAATTTACCGGTTATACCTAGTAAACCACTTTCTTTATTTAAAATATTATCTACTTCTTTTAATGATTTACCAGTTTTATCCATATAATAAGGAATAATAGAATAGTCTATATCTCCACATCTAGTACCCATAATTAAACCAGCATTGGGGGTAAAGCCCATAGTTGTATCAATACTTTTACCATCTTTAATACAACAAATAGAGCCTCCACTACCTATATGACAACTAATAATATTAATGTTTTCTTTTCCTAGTTTTTCTTGCATAACTTTAGTAATATATTTATGACTAGTTCCATGAAAGCCATATTTTCTTATTTGATAATCTTGATACCAACTATATGGAACAGGATATAAATATTCCTCTTCACTCATTGTTTGATGAAAAGCTGTATCAAAAACACCAACCATTGGAACATTTGGTAAGGCTTCTTTAAAAGCTTTAACTCCAAGGATATTCGCCGGATTATGAAGAGGTGCTAAACTAGATAACTCTTCAACGGTTTTGATTACTTCATCAGTAATTATGACACTTTTTTGATATTTATCACCACCATGAACTAATCTGTGACCTATCCCTTCTATTTCATCTAAAGATTTAATAATATTATTATCTAATAATTCTTTAGTTAATAGTTCTATAGCCTCTTTATGAGTTGGCATAACAGCTTCTTTTTTAATCTTTTCTCCGTTAATTTTAATACTATAAATACCATCATCTAAACCAATTTTTTCAAAATAACCACTTATTAATTCTGTTTTATCTGGTAAGCTTATTAAATTAAATTTTAATGAAGAAGAACCAGCATTTACTGTTAAAATTTTCATATAATCACTCCTCACTTTTTAATTATACAAAAAAAAAGACAAATTTACTATCTTTTTTTTATTATTTGAAGCGATATCTTCTTAATTCTCTTTTAGCTTTTAAAGATAAGATTTCTTCTTGGGGGTCTATTTCTTCTAAAAAATCACCAATATATGGTTTATTAGGTTTATCTGATAATATTTCTTCTATGCCATCTTTAACATATTTAGATACATTTAAAGAGGCGATGAGTTTTTTAAAGAAAGCCGGATTTTGCCTGTTAAAAAACATTTCACCACACAAAGAACTTAAAGATAATAACGCTAAAACATATTTATCATTATCCATGAGGGAATATTCTTTTTCATAAACTTTACTTAACCATTCTGTTCTTATATCCGCAAGAGAATAAGAGTAGCCTTGATAAGCAAAGTTATCGGTATCAATAAACTTAATTTTACTATGATTATTCATTAAAATATTGGATTCTCTTATATCTCCAATGGCAACACCTTTTTGATGAATCCGCTTTATAGCACAAGAAGCGGCGATATAATAAGCTAATTTATTCTTTAAATCATTAGTAAAATTTAAATCAAAGATAGCCTTTTCTTTAACTAATTCCATATAATAGCCAATAATTCGATTATCTTGATCTTTTATAAAACCTTTAGGAAAGCAGAAATTTTCGTCTTCAAGTTGCATGAGTTTTCTTATTTTAGCAATTCTTTTAAGGTTTATCTCATCTATTTTATTTTTAAGAGAAAGTAGTTCAGGAAATATTTTAAAAGCAATAGTACTAGAATATTTATAAACTTCCCCTTCACTACCACTTCCTAAAAAGCGATATTCGTCATTATATATTTGAGATCTATTAATACTTATAGATTCCATAAAAAAATCCCCCTTTTTAACGAGACTTTAATTATACTATATTTTATGCAAAATTGCAAATAATTATTTTCTTTTAATTAATCTTTTCCCATTTAGCGACCAAGACCATATCATTTTTAACTGGTGTATCTTTTACTTCTTTATTTTGATATAGCCATGTGATAAATTTATAGCCATCTTTTATGGGAATAGGTAAATCACTTAAAATAGTTCCTTCTTTTATTTCTATTGAAGGTAAAGTAGTTCCATTTAAGGCATCAAAACTAACTTTATAGACAGGTTCTTTGACTTTTTCCCATTTAGCTTCTAAAGTATAATCTTTAGTTATAGGCATACTTAAATCAAAAGGTAAATCATCTAAATACCAACCTACAAATTCATAATCTTTTTTATTAGAAATAGGTAAAGCATCAAGAACATCATTGTTTTTTACTTTTATACTTTCGACCATACTTCCTCCATTTGAATTAAAGCGAATCTTATAGGAAGGAGCATCAAGAACTTTATAACTAGTATAAACTAAAGATAAAAAAACACTTATTAATAATAAACCAAATATAAATCTTTTCATAAATATCACTACTATTATTTTTTCTTAAAACCCTTATTTTTATACTTTTTTTAAGTTTATAATACACTCTAAACCGAAATTTACTTGCTTTTTTTAGAAAAATATGTTATAAAAAAGAAAAAATTAGTATTAGAAATTCAATAATCTCCAACAAAGTATTTAAGTATTTGTCGAAAAATGGTATAATTGAATTAGTTTAATATATGAAAAGAAGGAGTAGAGAGATGATAAACAGAATTTTAGATATTCATATTGATGAAATTAGAAATAATTTTAAAAACACTAAATCTAAGCAAGAGGTTCATTATGAGTATAATTATGAACTACTAGGCATAGATGCCAAATTACTTAAGAGTGAGAAGTATAAAATATTGGAGAAATTAATTAATGATTATCTTGTGGAAATAAAAAATATATTTTTAAAAAATCACTTTGATTTCTTAAAAGCTAACTATGATAATTACTTTAAATATTTTGATTTTGATTCTAGTAAAGATATATCTGAAAAGAATAAATATTTTATTACTAGAGCAAAAAACTTTGTAGTATATGAGTTATGTTCTAAAACTATTGGTGTTAATGGGAGAAGTATTACTTTACCAATTAAAGTATCTGATATTGAAGAACATATTATTCCGACATTTGTAAAACCAATGTATATTGGAGATGTATTAATATTTACTATTATTCATTTAGCAATTATTCTAAATGATTTAAAAAATATTAAATAATTAAAAAAGGTAACTTTTGAAGTTATCTTTTTATTTATCTTTATTATTCTTCTTTACATCCTATATCTTTATGATTCAAATCTTTATATAAAGCGTAGGTTAAACATTTCAAGCCACCATGGCATATTTTAGCATGTTCACATTCTAGACAATCATCAGGAATATTATCATTTCTTAATTTAACTAATATTTCACTATTCATATATAAATCATACATATTATTTTCTTTTAAATTTCCTATAAAAATAGGCATTCTTCGGCAAGGGACTAAATCACCATTTTCCATAACTGTTAATAAAGTATCTCCCGCAGTACAATGATAGGGAAAATCTTTTGTCATTAAAAATTGTAATGCTCTATCCATACTAATTAATGGTTTATTATTTTTTTGCTTTAAGCGCTCTTTTTTCATTAATTTTAAGTATTCTTGAGTTTGTTTTAAATTTAAAGCTAATTTTAGGTCAGCATTATCTCCTAAAGGAATATATCTATCAGACCAAACTTTATCGGCTTTATACTTTTTGGCAAATTTAACAACTTTGGGAAATTCTTTATAATTAACACTGTTAGCTGTAAAAGATATTGAAGTATAAATATTATTATCTTTCAATATTTTTATTCCTTTAGCTATTTTTTTATATGTTCCTTTTCCCCTAATATAATCATTAACTTTCTTCCCTCCTTCTAAACTTACTTGTACATAAAGAGGGTTATATTCTTTTAGCTTTTTTACTAATTTTTCAGTAAATAAAGTTCCATTCGTTAAAATAGCAAAAGTTATATCATCTTTTTTTATTAAATCTAAAATTTTAAAAAGAGAAGAACAACAAAGGGGTTCGCCCCCTGTTATATTTATATGACCTTTCATATTCAATTTTTTCAATAATTGTTTATATTGTTCATAGATATTTTTTAATTCTGCAAATTCTAACTCTACCGGCTTATGGTTTTCTTGATAGCAGTGTAAGCACTTTAAATTGCACTTTTCACTTAAATGCCATTGTAATATAAAAGTTTTTACCAAGAACCACCACCACCGCAGCCTCCGCAGCCACCTCCACTGCTACATCCGCCACTGCCACTTCCGGATGAACTAGATGGAGAATATACACTACTATATAAATAATTATATGAATCAATATCACCATAATTATAATTACCCATATTAACTTCAGGCATTGGGATATTTTCAAATTTCTTTATCCATTTTTTAGAAACATTTAAGACATAAGTATAAGGTAAAATATCATAGAAATAGTAAGGATTTTTTTCAACTAATGCTTCTAATTTATCTTTTTCAGCTGTTACTAGAAAATTACGAAAACCTTTTACTTTGGCAATTATTTGTTCACCATATTCGGTTCTTCTTTTCATTATTAAAGATAATATTAAATTTACAAAAATACAAATAACAGATATAACATAAAAATAACTAAATTTAGGGTCTAAATCTTCTATTAAATTATAAGAAACTACATATAAAATAAATGTTAATATAGTAATAAATATGGATATATACATTTTTTTGGTAGCTTTTTTGTCATTAACTAAATCTTTTAATTTAGTATTTAATTCGGTATCTACATCTGTAAAAGCTTCATATAAAGTCTTATGTTCACTTAAAATAATTTCATTTGTTTCTTCAAACAATTTATCATAAACTATCTTTTCTAATGGTTTTAAGTTATTAAGTTTTTCATTTTTAGCATCAGTTATAAGATTAGTTATTTTAATATTTTTTTCTTTATCATTTAGTTCATCAATTTTTATATAACCTTTACTTGCTAATTCAATAATTAAAGAAATTGTTAATTTTTTATTTGATTCACCTGCATAAATAAATCCTATTTCTGCTGAACTATAATTTTCTGGCGGATAAAATTCCACTGTTTCTAAACGTTTTGGTAAATTTTTACCATATATTGCCCAAATAAAATAGTTTATTATAGTTATTGCAAAAATTATCAAGCATAAAATAAAAGATGCGTATCCATAATTCCAACTTCCATTAACAAAATATCCTTCAGGCAATTCAATATCAATCGTTAAAGATTTTGTTAATTTTTTTATATTAGCAGCGGGAATATCACATAAACTATCTTTGTTTTTGCAATATTCTCTTTTTTGACTTTCATAATATTTTGTTTCATTAAATCGAGCATAGATTGTATTATTAATTACTTCTAAATCCATATAATCATTGGCATTTTCTTTGCGATATTTATCTAGGAAAAAATTTATATTTTCTTTTTCAATACTTTTAGGCATATTAATTTGAATTGAAGCATTTTTTATTTCTGTACCCCAATAATCACCATAAGCATGAAAAATAAATTCATCAAAGTTTTCAAATGGATCACTACCCATATTATAAGTATAATTTATACTATAAGTTTTCTCGCCTAATCCTGTATATAAATTAGGATTACCAATTTTTATCCGAGGCTTATTATTAACTTTATCTACAGTATAATGATCTCCATTAGCTCGATAATTACTTACAATAGATTTTCTTTTAATGGTTTTTCCGTCTTTTCCTGTATATTTTAACCACTCAGGAGTAAATTTATATATTCCGTGATGATTTTTCTCATACCAATCTACAGTTATATTTTCAGTAACATCTATAACATTATTTTCATTAACATCTAAAACAATATCATAAGCTGAAATACTGAATCCATCTGCTAACTTATCAGTGCCATAATCATCATCAATATTATATAATGAGCAAAAATAGGCAAATATTAAAAAAATAAAAAGAATTTTAAAAAATGTTTTAGTTCTTTTTTGGCTTTTTTCTTCATCTATTAATTTAGCCATTATAAACCCACCTTAATATTAGCTCTTTCTTCAGTTTTAGCTTCAAACATAGTTTTTTCTTTATAACCCATTAATTTAGCTACAATATTACTTGGAATCATTTCAACTTTATTATTATATTCTTTAACTGTTGCATTATAATATTTTCTTGATTGAGCAATTTCATCTTCTATTTGAACAAGTTCCTCACTTAATTTAATAAAATTTTCATTTGCTTTTAATTCAGGATAACTTTCCGCTAAAGCTATAAGCTTACTTAATGGGGTATTTATTTCGTTATTTGTTTTTATTTTGTTATCATTATCTAAATTATCATAAATCGTATTTCTTAATGATACAATTTCTTTTAAAGTATTATTTTCATGTTTAGCATAACCTTTAACAGTGTCTACTAAATTAGGTATTAAATCCCATCTTTTTTTCAAGTAAACATCCATAGTTGAAAATGCCTCATTTACCCTATTTTTAGCCTTTACCAAATTATTAACTATAACTAAAAGGCATATAATTATAATTAATATAATTGCTCCAATTATATATAATATTTCCATGTTAACACCTCACTATTTTAATAATATCATATTTCTTTTATAATTTCATCAAAAAATACCTTATTTTTATATTATGTTTAAATAATAGCACTAAAAAAATGTAATTAAATAATTACATTTTACAGACTGTTGACAAAGTGAAGAAATTTGTTAATAGTCTTTTTATTTTCACAAAAATGTATTATAATTAAATTGCGAG
>CANQDN010000058.1 GCA_947593275.1 uncultured Bacilli bacterium | reverse complement strand
TTTGCATAAAAAGAAAAGCCTAATTTCAATAGAAATTAAACTTTTTTCTTTTCTTCATCTGTCAAACTCGGGTTATAGCATAAATTTTAGTTATCTTAAACAGTTGTAATAAAGATTTCCAAAGTAATTTAAAGAAAAAAAGAATTATAAACTTTCAACTAATATCTTTATTTGTTCTTTTGTAACATCAAAGTTATAAATAGTATATTGTAAACATATTAGTTTTTGTGTTAAGCATAATTCTTTTAATTCTAAATCTTTAACAAAATTTTTATATTTATCTTTAATATTAATATCATTTAAACAATTTAATTCTAAATATTTTTTGATTTCTGGAATGTCTAAGTTTTCCAAATCTTTTTTTAACACTAATTTATTAATACCTAAATAATGTTTTAAATAAACATCTTTATATAGTGGGTAAATATTGTTAAAATAAATTTCTATATCATTTGTCTTACAAAATTCATTTAACAATTTTATCAATGGTAGAGCAACTTCTTCGTGCTTATAACCATGAACACCAGTACCTAAACTGCATAATAATACTTTTTTATACTGTTGTTGTTTTATTTCATTTAATAAATTTTTATAACAGTTCATTAAAGAATTAATAGGATCTTGTTCTTCATAATATTTAGGGGCAAGTACATGAATAACATCCATATTCAATTTAAAACCAGAAGTAATACGAACTTCACCATTAACCATATATTCTTTATAATTATTCTTACAATAATCTAACAGTTTCATACCACAAGCATTATATATAGCACCACAAATACCACTGCCATTTATCATATACTTATTTGATGCATTTACAATAGCATCCATACCATGAGAATTAGATATATAATCCCCACAAGTTAAATATAATTTTCCCATATTACACCTCATTATGAATAATATCTTGTAAAAGTCTAGTTAAAGTCATATCTTCATCATCTTCTAAAACTTGCCAGTTACATTTACCATTTGAATCAAATATTGGTATTAGTTCAATATCACCATTATTATTAATTATCTCAAAATTTTTTTCAACTATTCCAAGACATAATTGATAGTCAAAACTTAAAACTCTTTCCATTATAGACAAATTAGGATTTCTATAATTAATTTTATAAAAACGATTAAAGTTGTTGTTTCTTATAGCCAAAATTACTGCATATATATGCTTACAATAAAATTCACATGGACAAGAACAATATACTTGCATTTTTTTGTTTTCTTCAACATATTTAATTACTACTAAATATTTTTCTGTACCCTCAACAACTGCAAAATATCTATCATCATCAATTTTTTCCAAAAACTTAACTTTATTTTCTTCATAATACTTTTTACCACGATCTATAATTTGAAAGGCAAATATTTTATTTATATCATCATTAAATAAATCAAATGAAAATTCTTTTTTATATTCATACCTAGTAACATCATTTTCTAGTTCAGCATGAAGTTCAAATAAAAAGTTTTGTAATTTTCTAGGTAAATTATTAAATATAATGATAAATATGTCTGATAAGAAAGCAACTTTTTTTGGAATATATTTAAAGAATTTATATGTATAAACTTTACCATAATTAAACAATGTTAATATTACTTTTCCATCAGAAAGTTCTTCATCATAAAATTCTTCTTGATCTGTATTTCTTCTATCAAGAATTTTGAAAATAGCATCAACTGTTTCTGGTGATATATTTTCAAAACTTATATTTTTTTCAATGGAATTAATATCTAAATCATCTAAATCAAACCAACTCAAACGATATGCTTTAAGTTTCTTAAAATAATCAAGTCTTATATAAATATTATAGGTATTATATAAAATAAGTTGTAATTCTAATATTAATTGACTTTTTTTATAGTACTTTCTAATAAATTCCACTTTTTTATCTGTAAAATTATTTTCAATGTTCTTTTTCATAGACATCTCCTTATTACATATATAATTATATCATGGAACTATATTATTTCCTATTACTCCTTTAACATTTGTATAAAAAATAAGCAGTAAAATCTGCTTATTAAATTTGATATATTTTATAAAATTCATATTTTAAATCAATAGGGTTAATATTACATATATTATAACTTTCTTTGATATAAGGAAATAATGTATCAATATCATCGTTACTTTTAACTTTGTATGATAAACATAGTGGCTCATAACTTTTTCTAGTAACAACATCTAACTCATTATTTGAATTAGTAACATTTAATAACCTAACATAAACACCATAATTTGTTTTTGATAATAATACAAAATTTCTTTTTCCTTTAAACATTAATCCTTTATTAGTTGTATGATTACTTATAGAAGTGCTTAATGTACTAATTCTAAATTTTAAAGTATTGAATAATTTATCACTTAAACTTTCTTGTGGAGTAGTAAAAAAGTTATATATATTTTCAATAATTTTAGTTGCATAATCACAACTATTAATATCTTCAACAGTTAAAGAATAACATATACTATTATTTTCATATCCTTTACGATCCATCAATTTATTTTCAATATCAAATTGTTTAGCAACCTTATGAAAAGATACTAATAAATTATTTTGATTTACTTGTATTTCAACAATTCTGTTATTTAATTTATAAACCACATTTTTTACTAAATAATTCTTTATAATATTTTTACTAATAGTCATTATAGAAGAATCTAATCTATTTAATAAATCAATAGCAACTTGCTTTTTATTATATATTATATTTTCATAAGTATTAGTATTTATATTAAATAATTTATTATTAATTTTTTTGGTATCATCTTTTTTATTAGAAGTAATTTCTATTACAGAATTATCTATTTTAATATCCTCATTATTTATATAAGATACATTATTATAAACTAAATTAAAGGTAGAACAAACATCAATTTGGGTATGATTATTTGTGTTATTTAAAGCATATTCTTCAAATTTGTATGTGTTGCTGTATTGACACCAAGATTGCAGGAATTTTCGACTACTTGAAGCATTGTTTGGGTTCCATGTCCTCCACTTTTCCAACAATGAATAGTTGCGCCATCAACGTTTATTGATCCTCCATCATGAAAAGTATCTGTAAATAAATTAATGGTTTTTTCTTCTAAAGCAGCGGATAAAGTAATAATTTTGAAGGTAGAACCGGGCTCATAGGTCATCCAGATTGGTAAATTTCGATTTATAACCTCAACATCATATTTTTGATATTCATTACTATTAAAGTTAGGGCGACTAGCCATGGCTAATATTTCACCAGTTTTGGGATTCATTGCCATTATTAAAGCTTGCTCGGGATTATATTTATTCATAGCATTATCAAGTTCGTTTTCAATTGCTAATTGTAACTCCATATCAATTGTAAGTTTTAAAGTTATTCCACTAGTTGGGGCTTCATATACTTCCGTTAGGGGTAGCTTACTTCCTTTGCCATCGGAAAAATACTTAATTGCACCATCAGCACCGGTAAGATAATCATCATAATAAAGTTCAATTCCGGACAATCCTTGATTATCAATTCCGACATAACCTAAAACATGAGATAAAACATTTTGATATGGATAGTAGCGTTTACTTTCTTTTAATAAATAAACTCCGTCATAGCCTAAACTATTAATTTTATCGGCAACTTCATAACTTAGCTGTCTTCCCTCGGGATGAACTCTTTCAATAGAAGTTGATTTTGTAACATGACCTAACATATCTTTATAATCGGCATTTAAAATATTTGCTAAATTTTGGGCTACTTCCTCAGGATTTTTTATTTGACCTGGCACTACCACCAAAGAAACAGTTGTAATGTTAGTTGCGAGTACCTTACCATTTCTATCTACAATGAGGCCTCGATCCGCTTTAATGGGTAACTCTCTACTCCATAAACTTTCCGCTAAAGTATTTAATTTTTCATAAGAAAATACTTGAATATAAAACACTTTAATAATAATAGCTAATAAAATAATTATACAAACTAAAAAAACAAAACGCATTCTTGTATGAATTTCGCTAAAAAACATGGTATCACCTAAAATAATTATACGTAAAAAGAAAAAAGTTAGAAGTATCTAACTAAATCTCTTTTTCTTTTTATCTTTATTATTACTTATTTCTTTTAATTCTTCTAAAGAATTACCCCAAAAAATCCAACATGGTAAATAAGAAATAATCCCATTAATGTGATTATATAACTCTAAAATATTATCCGATATAGCCATTAAAACGCCATCATCATTTATATCTAATCCAGCATAAACAAACATTTCATTTAATACTAAATCAATATATTTAGGTTCTAAATGCATCTCTAAATAATTTAAAAAAGCGAAAATCTTTTCATTAAATAAATTTAATTTATATTTACCAATACTTATTACTTGTTCAAGAGTTTTAAGACATTTGAGATTCTCTTTAGTTCTAATTGCTAAAACTTCTTTATAACAATCATTTTCTAAAGAAATAATATATTCTTCTTTTTTATATTTAACTATTTTAATTAGTTTATTTAATCGTCTATTCTTTTTTAGATACTTCTTTAATCCTTCTTTATCCATAAGAATATTATACTCTTTTAACCGAGTTATAAACTCTTCAATTAAAAGAACATTATAAAGCCTTAATAAACCTGTAAAAACACTATCAGTTATATCTTTATACATATACTGTTTTTCATCATATATATTTATGGCCATTTTAACGGGATTAATTAAATCTTTAGGTATATAATATCTATCTTTATCTTCCATAATTAAATGATTACTCTTTAAATTCTGTAATAGAAGATGTTCTAAATAGCCATAGCCTTCCTTAGATAAATCTTCATCTAATAACCCTTTTAATATATTTACTTCTTCAACAGTGCCTAATTCGGTTATGATTTCCGGTTCTTCTTTTAATAAGCTAATTACCTCTTCATACATTTCTTCTCTTGTTATATCTTTATAATCTTTAGGTTTTGGTATAATCCAACTATAATAAGCATATATATCCTCTTTTTTATTCTCTTTAAAGTATTCCTTTAAACTCATCATTTATATTCCTCGATTAATCTTTTATGTATTCCGGGTTCAACAATGTTTATTGCATTTATAGCATTTTCTAAACTAGCTTTAAAATTGCCTTTAGAAAAAGCATTTTCGGCTTTTATAAGTCCTACTTCAACATCTTTATGAACAGCTCGATATCTATTTCCATAAACAATTGCCATTTCGGCCATTTTGGCTGTTTTAACGGCTTCTTTAGTAGTATTAAATACTTTAAATGTTAGATCACGTGCGGTATCTACTCGGGTATTTAAAGTTTTAATAGAAATTGGTCTTTTATCTAATTCTTTAATCATATCACCAATGGCACTTGATGCTTCAGATAGTTCAACATAGAAATTTTTGGGGGTTACAGGAAGTTTATAGCTCTTTAAATTACTCTTGGCTTGATGTAAGATTTTTTTAATCTCATCAAGTTGTTCTCTCGCTCTTTTTTCATCTTCTTTTAAACTCGCTAAAGATCTTAAGGTTTGATCTAATTTTTCTTCGGTTTTAGATAGTTTTACATTAATAATTTCCATTTCTTTAGAAAGACGAGAATAAGCAAAAGATTTTCTTCTTTCCATATCAATAACGCGGTTATAATCATCTTTAACTTCACCAATTTTATCTTTTATATCATCTAATACTTTAATATCTTCATCAACTAAATCATAACTATATCTTAAATCATCGATTCTTTTATTTAAATCATTACTAATCTTATCTAATTTAGTAGCTTTTATTAAAATACTCCTTTTATAATCTTCAAAAACTTTCTTAGCTAATCTTTCTTTATCAAAATTATGGTATAAAGAATCAAAATAATCTAAAATTGTTTTAAGTTCAAAAACACTATCTTCTAAATTTAAAACATTAAGTCTTCCAAAGACATCTTCGATTTTTTTATTAGCTTCCGCGATATTATAATCAATATTTAAATACTCTAAATTATACCCTTCTTTAATCATTTTATTGGATATTTTAGTAATATCTAAGATCTTATTGGGAATTAATTTTTTGCCCATGATGATAATTGAAGGAGCTTCTTCAATGACCATTTTCATATTACCGACGGTATCTCCGATAGCTTTTACGATTTTTCCAACTTCAGTATATTCATTATTTTCCATGGTTTTTTCAAAGGCACTAAAGAGTTTATCGACATTTTCAAACTGGAGCTCTAATGGGGTTGATACCTCACTATATTCTTCTTTATGGGAATTATATTTAGAAAGTATAGCCCGATAATCGGCTTTAAGTTTAGTTATTGTTTCCCTATTTTTTTCTTCACTTAAAGTTATTTCTTTAATTTCATCTAAAAGGAAGTTTGATTTAGTTTTAACATAGGCGATTTCTAACTCTAAAGAAGCAATTTTAGCCTTTAAAGTCTTATAATCTTTATCTTGAAAAGCCTCTTCTATTTCAATTAGACCATCGGTTATTTTAGGCACTTCCACTTCTTTTATTTCTTTTAGACGACTACACCAATCATCATACTTTTTTTGCATTACTTCATTATTTATTAACGCTCCTACTTTATTTAATTCGGATAAAATAGAGGCGCCCACGATTAAGTTTTTATCTCTTTCTAAAGTAGAAATCTCATTCTTATATTTCTTTTCTTCTTTTTTATTTATGAAGTTTAAAACAACTATGATAATTGCTATTGTAAATATATAATAAAGAATACCAATTAAAATAAAAGTAGTCCTTGACATAAGCATCCCGTCCTATGTTTATATTTTATCACATAATTATAGTATTTGTCGAGATATTAGATAATAGATGTATAAATTTGTCATAAATTTTATAACCAATAATTACCTTTAACCAATAATTACCTTTAACCAATAATTACCTTTAACCAATAATTGTAAACTCTAAAAAATCTTAAATAAACCATAATATAAATGGGTGAGGTAAATATGAAGAAATTATTAGTTTTTTTAATGTTTTTAAGTTTTCCTTTTAACACTTTTGCTTATTCAAGTGAAGTCTATTTAGGGGGAAATACTATTGGTATAGATCTTAAAAGTAATGGGATTATGATTATTGGTTTTTATAAAATTGGAAATAATTATCCTAAAACTAATTTAGTTGAAGGAGATATAATTAAAAAGATTGGTAATATTGAAGTTAATACGATAAATGAACTTACGAAAGCGATTGAAGATACCTTAGATAGTAATAATACCATTAAAATAACTTATATAAGAGGAAATAAAGAATATACTACTAATCTTTCTTTAATAAAAGAAGGAAATATGTATAAGACAGGATTATACGTTAAAGATAGTATCAGTGGTATTGGTACTCTTACCTTTATTGATCCTACAACTAATTATTATGGGGCTTTAGGTCATGAAATAGTTGAATCTAATACTTCTAAAATGATTGAAGTGAAAACGGGAAGTATCTTTAAAAATAGTATAACTAGTATTGATATAAGTAAAGATGGGAAACCTGGGAGTAAAAATGCTAAATTTTATTTTAATGTACCATTTGGAGATATAACTAAAAATACTCAATATGGGATATATGGGAATTATACGGCAGATTATGATAAAACTAAGTTAATTTCTATCGCGGAAAAAGAAGAAGTTAAAACGGGAAAAGCAAGTATTTATACTGTATTAGAGAATGAAAAAGTTGAAGCGTTTGATATTTATATTACCAGTATTAATGAAAATAGCGCTACAAAAAATATAACTTTTAATATAACTGATGAAGAATTACTTAAAAAAACTGGGGGTATAGTGCAAGGAATGAGTGGATCTCCTATTGTTCAAAATGGGAAATTAATTGGAGCTGTTACTCATGTTATTACGGATAATGTTAAATCAGGTTATGGAATATTTATTACAACTATGTTGGAAGAAAGTGAACGTTAAGTTCATTTTTTTTATAATTAAAAAAGAGAGAAAAGATTCTCTCACAATGATGTTTTATATTCTTGCCAATGAATAAGTTAGAAAGCAGCATTGGCAAGTTTTTTTAATTTGATACTATGTAGGGATTATTCATTGTTCCTTTTGGTTGATCTTCATATTCAACAGTAAACTCTGTATCAGATTTTAGATTTATTACTGGACGAAGGCCTATATTTTCATTTATATTAGTGGTAGTAGTTGCGAAGTATCCTGCACTATTTACAATAAAAATATAAGCGTTAGAAGAAAAATTACTTGGTGTCATTGTCCAATAATGAGTACCCGTATATAACCAATACTTGGTAGTTG
>CANQDN010000057.1 GCA_947593275.1 uncultured Bacilli bacterium | reverse complement strand
TCCAATCGGAGGTATTGCCTTTGGTGCTAGTATTAATCCCGAATCTTTAATACCAACCGCCGAAAATTTTGATCTCTATAATGGAGGCTTCTTAGATATGGCCATATTAGGTCTTGCCGAAGTCGATAAAGAAGGTAATGTTAATGTTTCCTCATTTGGTCCTCGTATCACTGGCCCTGGAGGTTTCATAAATATTACTCAAAATACTAAAAAAATCATTTTCATGGGAACCTTCACTAATGGTGGATTAAAAGAAGAAATAAAAGATCAAAAATTAGTTATTCTAAATGAAGGAAATAAGAAAAAATTTGTAAATTCTGTCGAACAAATAACTTTCAGTGGTAAAAATGCAATAAAAAACCATTTAGAGGTTTTATATGTTACAGAAAGGGCAGTCTTTAAACTAACTGAAAAAGGCTTAGAACTACAAGAAATTGCTCCAGGAATAGATCTCGAAAAAGATATTTTATCTAACATGGAATTTAAACCCCAAATAAATCCTAACCTAAAAACTATGGCACCCAAAATATTTAAAGAATCTAAAATGAATCTAACTCTAAAATAATTAGAGTGCCAAAACTTTCTAAATGTGTTATATTTAAACTAGAAAGGAGGAAAATTATGAATATTGGAACTAATCTTGCAAATATCCGCAAAAAAAGAAATCTCACCCAAGAAGAACTTGCGAGTCTAATTAATGTATCTCCCAAAACCATAAGTAGCTATGAAACTAATAGAAGCTTACCCAATATTGAAATTTTAATAACATTATCAAGTGTTTTAGATACTAATATTGAAACCATTTTAAATCTAAATAAAGAAAACAAAGAAGAAATAAAAAGAATATATACCAAAAAAACTCTTAAAAATGATATTCTAAAAACTCTTTTTATAAGCTTAATCTTTATTATCCCTTTAATCTTTTTTACATACTCTGGTTACACTAGTATATCTGCTTTTGCAGCAAGCCTAATAAGTGGCACTAACACCATTGATGAAATAGCTAAAACCACTTATAACTTATTTTTAAGTTTTACTTACGAATATCTTATATATACTATTTTTATGCTTCTAAATTATCTTTTATATAAGAAAAAACTTCTTAAAACTCTATTTATAATTAATACTATTTTTCTAATAATTATTCTAATAGATCTATTAAGTATCTTTAATAATTTTTATGAATATGATATTCTAATCTTCTTAATAAGTCCTATTTTTGGTTTAATTCTTGCTTCTAAATTATTTAAAGAAAAAAACTAGTCAAAAACAAATACTCCTTCTCTAATATTTAATATATTAAAATAGAAGGAGGTAAAAATGAAAAAGTTATCATTCCTATTTCTTCTTATTATATTATTTATATTTAGCCCCAAAAACTTATCTGCTATATCCGGTATTGATATAAGTGAATTTCAAGGCATTATCGATTTTAATGAAGTAAAAAATAGTGGAATACAGATAGTTTATATAAGAAGTAGTGCCAGTTTTAGTTATATAGATAATAAATTTGAAGAAAACTATACCAATGCTAAAAATGCTAATTTAAAAATCGGTTTCTATCATTATGTAACCGCAAGAACTATAGAAGAAGCCGAAGAACAAGCTCGCTTTTTTGCATCCGTTATAAAAGATAAAACTACTGATTGCTATCTTGCTATGGATTTTGAAGTCTTTACAGGTCTAACTAAAGAAGAAGTAAATGCTATATCTGAAACTTTTTTAACTACCCTTGAAAACCTAACTAATAAAAAAGCTCTAATCTATAGTGATGCTTATAACGCTGCCAATGTTTTTTCTGAAGATTTATTAACAAAATATCCTTTATGGATTGCCGAATATGGTGTAGAAAAGCCCGAAACAAAATATGCTTATCTCGGTTGGCAATATTCTGATGAAGGCCGAATAAATGGTATCAATGATAATGTTGATTTAGACGAATTTAAAGAATCTATAATCTTAGATGATAATTCTCCCATCCCAAAGCCCGAATTAAAACCTGAAGAAACAACCAAAACCATTTACTATCGTGTAAAACCCGGAGATACACTTTATTGGATAGCAAGAAGATATCATACAACTATAAATAGTATTGTAAAATTAAATCATATTCCCAATCCCAATCTTATATATCCAAACGAAGTCTTTAAAATAATAACTAACTATGATTATAATACTAGTAGTACTATAAAAGATTATATTTATATTGTAAAAAGAGGGGATACTTTAACTAGAATTGCCCATATTTATAATGTGAGTATTTCTAACTTAGTTACGTGGAACAACATCAAAAATCCAAATCTTATCTTTCCTGGTCAAAAAATTATCATCCAAACTTTAAATAACACTGATTTAATCAAATATACTGTTAGAACACCTATAACTTTACAATCTTTATCCCAAATCTATAATGTTTCCGTATATGAATTAAAAGAAATAAATAAAAACATCTCTAATTATTTAATGATCGGCGACATTATCTATCTACCTGAAACATATTTATATTAATTTTAAAATTTCATTTTTCTTTCTAAAAATTCATGCTATAATATATATAATTAGAAAGGAAAATAAATATGTGTACCGCAATAACTTACTATACTAAAGATCATTATTTTGGTAGAAATCTCGACTTAGAATATTCATATAAAGAAACCGTAACTATAACTCCTCGAAGTTTTCCCTTTAAATTCCGTAAAGCCAAAACCATAAATAATCATTATGCTCTAATTGGCATGGCTTATGTAAACAATAACTATCCCTTATATTATGATGCTATAAATGAAAAAGGACTTGGCATGGCTGGCTTAAATTTCCCTGATAATGCCGAGTATAAAGAAATAGTAACTAATAAAGATAACATTGCTCCCTTTGAATTTATTCCTTGGATTCTATCTCAAGCAGCCAACCTAAAAGAAGCTAAACAATTATTAGAAAATATAAACATTGCAAATATCAATTATAGTGCTGAATTAAAAGCATCTCCTCTTCATTGGATAATTTCTGATAAAGATAACTCTATAACTGTAGAAACAACCAAAGAAGGCTTAAAAATCTATGATAATCCCGTTGGCGTCTTAACTAATAATCCAACCTTTGATATTCAACTATTTAATCTAAATAACTATCAAAATTTATCAATTGAAGCCCCTCAAAACAATTTTTCTAAAAACTTAGATTTAAAAACCTACAGTCGGGGCATGGGTGCTTTAGGCTTACCAGGCGATTTATCTTCGGCCTCCCGATTTGTTAAAGCGACATTTACTAAAATGAATTCTATATCCGGTTCCTCTGAATCTGAAAGTATAAGCCAATTTTTTCACATTTTAGGTTCTGTAGAACAACAAAGAGGCTGTGTCCATATGGGTAATAATTTATATGAAATAACTATTTATAGTTCCTGCTGTAACATGGATAAAGGTATCTATTACTATAAAACTTATGAAAATAGTCAAATAACAGGAATCGATATGAATAAAGAAAACTTAAATAGTGAGGAATTAATAAGTTACGAATTAACTAAAAACCAAAATATATACATGCAAAATTAAAGAACAAGCCCTTGTTCTTTTTTAGTCTATATAAAAAAATAAATAAAGTAACTTTCTTGTAACTTTAACCTGTTATAATAAACTTGTTTTAAGGAGGAAATTATGGAAATTTTACGAACTGAAAATTTAACCAAAATATATGGCAAAGGCACTAATAAAGTAGTCGCCTTAGATAATGTCTCATTAAGTGTTGAAAAAGGCGAATTTATCGCTATCGTGGGTGCAAGTGGCTCCGGTAAATCTACTTTACTTCATCTTCTTGGAGGTGTCGATAAACCAACCAGTGGAACAGTATATGTTGATGGTAAAGATATCTATAAACTAAATGAAGATGCTCTTGCTATCTTTAGAAGAAGAGAAGTCGGCTTAATATATCAATTTTATAATTTAATACCTATATTAAATGTTGTTGAAAATATTACTCTTCCCCTCGCTTTAGATAACCGTGAAGTAGATAAAGAAACTCTAAATAATCTATTAAAACTATTAGGTTTAGAAAATAGAAAGAACCATCTACCAAATGAACTATCCGGAGGCCAACAACAAAGAACCAGTATTGGTCGAGCTTTAATAACTAATCCTGCCATAATTCTCGCAGATGAACCAACAGGTAACTTAGATACTAAATCAAGCGAAGAAATAGTTGAATTACTTAAAAAAACTAATAAAGAATATAAACAAACAATAATTATGATAACTCATAACCTCGAAATAGCTAAAGTCGCCGATCGGATTATAAAATTAGAAGATGGAAAAATAGTTAAAGAGGTGGAGTAATGAACTTACTTAATAAATTAACTATCAAAAATTTAATCTTAAATAAAAAAAGAACAATCGTTACCATAATGGGTATCATCCTTTCTGTTGCTCTCATAACTGCCGTTTCTTCTATGTATGCAAGTGGTATAAGTAGTCTTATAAATTTTGAA
Source organism: uncultured Bacilli bacterium (assembly GCA_947593275.1). Lineage (GTDB taxonomy): Bacteria > Bacillota_I > Bacilli_A > RF39 > UBA660 > Caccenecus. Next base: position 4,288 of record CANQDN010000057.1, on the reverse strand, counting down.
ATAAATAGAAGTGGTAACTATCATGCTCATTTTAAAAATGTTCCTGCCTCATCTCTAGCTACTTTTAAAAATAACCTTGGTGTTTCTAAAATACTCATCACCAAAGATCTCGGTTATGCTTCTATTAATAGTGAAAATCCTGATAAACCATACGCCTTTATTAAAGCTTATACCAAAGATTCTCTAGATAATCTATCTGTAAATTTAACTGAAGGAAGACTACCAGAAAATGAAAGTGAAATAATTATACCAACTCACTTAAAAACCAATGGAAGACTAGAATTAAAAGTCGGCGATACTATCACTCTAAATGTTGGTGAAAGAATATCTTCTGATGGTGCTATCCTAAAACAAAATAATCCTTTCCGAAATGATCCTGAAAGTGAATTAAGTGAAAAAATTATTAACCCAACTAGAAAAACATATAAAATAGTAGGTATCATGAATCGTCCCCCAAGTACCGTTGAAAGCTATTCAGCACCTGGCTACACCTTTATTACTTATTTAACCCCCGAAAATATAACTAATGATCTTGATCTTTTTGTCCAATATACTAAAAAAGGCCTTAAAAATGCTTATGGTATTACTGCTAATTTATTAAATGTTGATGAAGATCTATTTGTTAAAGTAAATAAAAATTCTAATATAACTGAAGAAGACTATGACAATTACGTTCTAATGATGGAAAAGGCTAAATATCCAGTAAATCTAAATACTTACTTAATTGGCCTAGAAACCAATCCCCTTAATCCTACTAGTATAACTGGTTTAGGCACAGTCGTTTTAATAGTCCTCGCTATTATTGTTTTTACCTCTGTATTTTGTATTAAAAATAGTTTTAATATCTCTATTACCGAAAAAATTAAACAATATGGCATGCTAAAAAGTATTGGTGCAACAAAAAAACAAATCCGCAAAAATGTCTTTTATGAAGCAACTATACTAGGATTATTTGGTATTCCTTTAGGTATCTTATTTGGCTTTCTTGCTTCCTACATTTTAATAATTATATCCAATTATTTTCTAAAAGACTTTATAATCGGCGGAGGCCTATTAATATTTAAATTCTCTTATCTAGCTCTAATAGTTGCCATCATCTTAGGTATCATCACTGTCTATACATCCGCGATAAAAAGTGCTCATCAAGCTTCATTAGTAACTCCTATTGATTCCATTAGAAATAGTAATAATATTAAGATAAACCCTAAACAACTAAAAACTCCAAATATCATAACCAAACTATTTGGTATTGGTGGAACAATATCTTATAAAAATTTAAAAAGAAACAAAAAGAAATACCGCACCACCGTAATATCTCTTGTCGTATCCGTCTTTGTCTTTATTGCTCTATCTAGTTTTATGAATCTTGCTTTTATCGCGGTTGATGAAGAAGTTAAACTCTCTGACTATAATCTATCTATATTTATCGACGAAAAAGATCTTGCCCCCCAAAAAATAACTGAAGCAACATCCCTAGATAATATTGATAACTATAGTATTCTAAGAAATAATGGCTTTTTAATTCCTAAAGCAAATCATAGTAAAGAATACTTAGATTGGTACGAAGTAGAAAACTATAAAGAAGCCTATATTGATGTTTACTCCATTGGTGATACCCAATATAAAAAATATCTCAAAACTCTAGGTTTAGATTATAATGAAACCAAAAATAAAGGAATATTAATCGAAAACTATAAAGCAAGTAAATACAACTCCCAAACTAAAAAAACAATCAGTAAATATTTTCATATATATGCTTATAAAAAAGGTGATACCATTAATGATCTAGAAGTAGCAAAAGTAACATCTACTCCTCCATTTGGTTTCAAAAATCGCCAAAGTAGCTATCTAATAGTAAGCGATGAATACTTTAACCAAAACTTCACCACTAATAGTATTCAAATAGTTTATAAATCTAGTAATGCAAGTAAAGTTCAAGATGAATTAGATAATCTATTTAAAGGCGAAGATTATAGTATCGAAAATATTGAAGAAAATGTTAGAATGATGAATAGTTTATATACTTTAATAGGTATCTTCTTATATGGCTTTATAATTGTAGTAACTCTAATAGGTATAACTAACATATTTAATACTATTACTACTAATATGGAACTAAGACGTCAAGAATTTGCTATGCTAAAATCTATCGGTATGACTAAAAAAGAATTTACCCACATGATTAGATTAGAAAGTATATTCATGGGTATCAAAGCTTTATTCTTTGGTCTAATAATTGGAATAGCTCTCTCTTACTTAATATATTATGCCTTAGGTAAAGAATTAGGTATTTCCTATAAACTTCCTATTATGGCTATATTAATCGCTGTTATTGCCGTATTCCTCTTAATTTCTCTAATAATGAAATACTCAATGAATAAAATTAATAAACAAAATACTATCGAAACTATTCGAAATGAAAACATCTAATAAATAAAGCGTTACTTAATTGTAGCGCCTTTTTATTTTAAATATTTAGGACTATCTATTTTACCTAAAAGATAATCCGCTGAAATATTAAACTTTTTACATACGGAATATAATACATGTGTAGATATTAAGAAATTCCCGTGCTCATATTCACTTAATAAACTTAAAGCAACAGATAATGACTGAGCTAATTTACCCTGTGTTAATTTATTTTCTTTCCTAATTTCTTTAAGTCTTAAACCTGATATTTTAGTATCAATAGAAGCTTTATAATGAGAATAATTTTTATTATCCGTAAAATTAAAAATATAATCTAAAGAAACATTAAAGTAATTACAAATAGTATTCAAATGTTTCATTGGCATTATAGTATATTCAGTTTCATATTGTGCATACAAACCTCTTTTAACTCCAATAATATCCGCGACTTCTCGTTGAGTCAAACCAATTCTTTCTCTTAAAAATTTAAGTCTTTCACTATACATATTCCTCACCAGTATAATTTTCTCATAGCAAAGGTAATTTTTGAGAATTGTGCATTAAATATTGAAATATTTCTTGACATTTGACATTTGCTTGATTATAATTTTTACATAAGCTGGAAAAGTTTTAGGTTAGGAGAAGATAAAAATGAAGAAGTATATAAAGTATTTAGGAATAGCATTAATAGGTTTTAGTGTAACTTTAGGAATAATGTATGTAAATAGTAAAGGAAATACATCAAATGAAATAAACAGTAAACAAATGGCAGTATTTATAGAAGAAGATGGAGAATATAAAGTAAGTAAACAAATACCAACAAGTGGTTATGAGTTTAATGAAGAAAGAAGTTTTTGTAATAATGGAGCTAATCCTACATGGAATAGTTTAACAAATGGATTAAAGATAAGCAATCTAACAAAAGATAAGACAAGTTGTATGTTATATTTTGACTTAACAGAAAGTAATAAAGTTTTAGCAAATTTAAAAAGAGAAGAAAGTACAGAGGAACCGGATTTTAGTAAAACAGATGAAACAGAACACTTAGATAGTACTGGTAAAACTCAAATGTTTAAAACAGAAGATGATTTTGGAGAAAGTTATTACTTTAGAGGAAGGGTTAATGATAACTGGATAAAATTTGGAAATATGAGTACTAGTGGAGCTTCAATATGGTGGCGAATTATCCGAATAAACGGAGATGGAAGTATAAGATTAATATATGCTGGAAATGGTACTTCTAGAACAAGTCTTTCAGAATCAGATGGTAGAATAGGATCATCAAATTATAAATTTAATACAAGTTATGATAATAATAGATTTGTAGGTTACCAATATGGTGAAAATGAAACTCAACGAGGCCATACTTCACCTAGTGATGCATATACTCAATTAAAAAGTTGGTTTGATACGAATTTAAAAGATGAGTTTGAAGAAAAAAATAGTAAAATAGATAGAGATGCAGGATTTTGTGGAGATAGATCAAGTTCTACGAGTCCTAGTACTTCTTGGCTAGAAGATGGTATGTCAGAAAGTGGAGGAACAGGAGGTACTACAACATATTATGGAGCATATTTAAGATTAATAAATAGTACTAAACAGCCAACCTTAAAGTGTGGAACAAAAGACAATAAAGATGAAGATTACTATACGTATACAGGAGCTAAAGGAATAAAACAAAATGGAACTGATACTACAATAAATGGTACAAAAAGTTTAACCAGTCCAGTAGGTCTTATAACAGCTGATGAAGTAGCATTTGCCGGAGGGGTATATGGACAGGAAAATAAGAATTATTGGCTATATACAAATCAAACTTATTGGACAATGTCTCCGTGTTACTTTAATGACGCTTACGTGTTCGGCGTGGAGCACGACT
>CANQDN010000056.1 GCA_947593275.1 uncultured Bacilli bacterium | reverse complement strand
ATATAACCATGAGATACCCCAATTAGTTTATTAACACTAGTTTCGAGGTTATATTCACTCATATCAAGTCTAATTAAGTTATTTTTTAGAGTATCACTGATCGTTTTAACTGAAGATGTTTTACCAACACCACTGGGGCCCACTAAAAGAAGTTTTAAGTTAGATTCATCATTGTTAAAATATATTTCTATATTATTAATTATTTTTTCTAGGGCTTTATTTTCTAGAACTATTTTTTTATAAAGATTAGTTTTTAGGTCGGCATAGATTTTTTCTTTATCTAAAAACATTGGAATATTACTTTTTTCTTCAATTACTTTTAAGATATCTTCTTTAGTAATAATATCATTAGATTTATTTTTTATATTTTTTAATTCTTTTTCGATTTTTTCTATAGCTAGGCATGTATCTAAAGCTTTATCAAACTCATTATTTTTAACGTATTTTTCTTTAGTGTAGGCAAGTTCTTTTAGTTTATTATCGAGAGGTTTTACTTCATTATTGGTGATGTTTTTTCTTTTTACATGACTACATACACTATCTAGTAAATCGATAGATTTATCAGGATTTTTTTTGGTAAAGATATATTTACTTGCTAAAGTGGCAATATCTTTAATATTATCATCACTTATTTTGATATGATGATGAGCTTCATAGGCGGGGATTAAACCTTTTAATATTTCTTCTGTTTCTTCTTTGGTTGGTTCATTAATTAAGATAGTTTCAAAGCGTCTTTCTAGGGCTTTATCTTTAGCAATAAATTTTTCATATTCATGAGTTGTAGTGGCTCCGATTAGATGGATGTCTCCCCTTGCTAAATAGGGTTTTAGAATATCTCCAGCATTTATGGCGCCTTCGGCTCCTCCAGCATTTACCATAGAATGAACTTCATCAATAAATAAGATGATATTTTTATTTTTAATAACTTCTTTAATAATTTTAGTTAGTCTTTCTTCAAATTCACCACGATATTTAGTACCACTTACAAGATCTCCCATGGGAAGTTCCACGATTATTTTATTTTCTAAAGAACTGGGTACTTCTTTATTTTTGATACGTCTTGCAAGTTCTTCAACTATGGCGGTTTTTCCTACTCCAGCGGGACCAATAAGTAGTGGATTACTCTTTTTTTTACGAAGTAAAACTTCAATTAAATGATTTATTTCTTGATTGCGACCTATTACTTTATCAAAGGTTTCAACTTTATCATTGAGATTGGTTCCTACTGTAAATATTTCTAATTTAGTATTAATGGTGTCTTGAGGTTTTATTTTTAATTCATCATATAATTCATCAATAGGTATACCCATTTCTAATAAAATACGAATAGCTATACCCTCTCCTTCATCAAATAAAGCGACTAGAAGATGATTTTCGGTAACTATTCCTTTATTATTTTCTTTGGCATCACTTAAAGCACAGGATAAAACGCGCTTTAAAAGAGGTGTGTATAAATTTATTTCGATGCTTTTTTTAGGAATGCCTACGATGTTTATTAATTCATTTTTAAAATTATCATATGTTAAGTTATAATCGGCAAGTCTTTTTTTTAGTGGGGTATCACTTTTTAATATAGCTAATAAAAGATGTTCAGATCCAACATAGGGATGATGGAGATTATATCTTTCTTCTTCTGCATCTTTTAATATTTTACTTCCTAAAAATCCAAAGTTATTAAACATTTTCTTCCTCCTTAATTATTCTATGTATGTTTAGTAAAAAAAAGAAAGAAAATATTCAAAAATATTCATTAGTTTTCTTCTTTTAATAAATTTGCTATTAAAGTTTTTAAATTTGGTATTTCTTTAGAGATGGGAATGGAACTATCTTTTATTTTATAACCATTATATTTTTCTAATAGTGTTAAATCATTATAATCATCACCGATTGCTATAATATTTTTTAAATGGTAGTTTTTTTCTAAAAAAAGAACAGATTTTAGTTTACTAATATTTAAGGGCAGTATTTTGGTTTTTGAGGGTTTTATTTCTATGGTGGAATTAGATAAGGTAATATTTATTTGGCCATAGATATTTAGAGAGATTAAATGTTTATTTTGATAATCATAATTATAGCGAATATTTTTTAGGTTTAAATTATTAATTATTTTTACATCTTCTTTATTTAATTCTTTATAATAGATTAATTCATAGTTTTTATTATAAATTTCAGCACCATTATTACAGATTAAAAAATCAAAAGGAATATTATACGCTTTTATTTCTTTTTCTATAGCTTTAAAATATCTACCAGTAGCGAGAATAAAAATATGCTTCTTGTGAAACTCTTTTATACTTGGAATATCTTCGGGTGTAATAGTTCCGTCATAATCACTTACAAGAGTAATTTTATTAGGGTTCATAGATAGACACTTTTCCTAAAATTTTAACTTCTTTAGTATGGCGATTAACTATTAAAGCCCCATCATTATAAAGAGCATAAACTATTTTTTTAGTAGACGCTGATATATTTTTTAGTTTGGCTATATATTTTGGGTTAGAGCTTGTATGAACGTCTATATAAAAATCATCATTTAAAATTCCAAAGCCATCATAAAAAGCAAAATATTTATAGTAGTTATTTTTAGCGGTAATAAAATAGCGATGAAAATGAAGGCAGGCTCCGGCACTTTCACCAATAATTAAACCCGGATAATATTTTAGAGTATATAATAAATCAAAAGAATGGATGACTTTACTAAAAAACATTTCGGGATTTCCACCGGGTAAGATAAGACAGTTAGAGGCTTTTATTTTAGTGATTAATTCTTCTTTTTTGATAATATATGGATTAGCAATAAAGATATTTTCTTTTTTTACCCCTATTTTAAGTAAAGGATTTACATATTTATTATATTTTTCTTTTCCTTCTTGAAAATATTCTTTTTCAAAACTTATAGCATTTAATTCGGTGGGAAAAGCCCAGGGTAAGATTACTATTTTACTTTCTTTATTTAGTTTGGTAGTTAAAAAATCATGGCATAACTCATAACCGGGAGTTATTTTACTTACTAATATACTATACATATTAACCTCTTTTCATTTTATTTATTGTATTTTGCATATTAAATCTTTTTAAAGCTAGCGATAAATCTTGGTTTAGATTTGTTTTTCTAAAAAGTTCTTCTGTTAAAATATTATATAACTTTTCTTTTTTTAATAAAGAAAGTTTTGCTAGATAAGTAAAGATAGTATTATCATATTCTTTTTCTTTACGAGCCCATTTAAGATTAAATAATATACCTAATTTTTTAGTTAATTCTTCATCTTTAGAAGTAACAGAACTAGAAACATTATTTAGGCCTGTTAAAAATGGAGTGGCTAGAGGAATAGTATTGGCATTAGGATTTAAACATTTTTCTAGTAAACAAGTATAATATAACTGATACAATTCATGATTACCACACATAACTATTTTTTCTTCTTCTTTAAATAAATTTAAATATAAACTCCATAGAAAATCAATGTCTATATTATAAGTAGTACCATTATAGGTTAAGTTAATACCTGTTGGACGGAGACGAGATATTACTTGGTAAGAATTTTTTAGGTTTTTATCAAAGGTTTTAGCGTCTTTATTTAAAAAATCTGGCATAAATATTATGGGATTAATATTAAGTTTACGAGGATCAAAGACTAAAGATTTTACAGAAACTGAAAGACATTTATGACCACATTTACGACAATATAGGCCATCTTCTTTTTTTATAAAGTGAGTATTATTAGGATTACAACTAGCAAGATTTTTCTTTTCAATATCTATAATTTTACATTTACATGTTAAAATGTCGGTAGATTGTTCATAAATAAAGCCTTTAGTAATTAGTGTTTTTAAAAGATGAAGTAATTCTTCTTGATGATTTATATCAAGCCAATAAGTATTATTAGTTAAATTTAAATTGGAAATAGTTTTTTGATAGGTTAAAAAGGCTTCATCACGATTTTTATAACTATCTAAAAGATTAATACTTAAATAAAATTTAGCATTTAAAATACGACTTAAAGCATCACCCACGATGGGAGTTGTCATTCTTCCCAATTCATGAGATTTTAAGGGAGATAAAGGTAAGGTTATGATGGCTCTAGACATTTAAATCACTCCTAATGTTTAATAATATTTTTTTTATATTATTTTGAATGTTATTATAAGCTCTTATAATTTCATCGTCAAGATATTTATTTAAATTATTATTAACATGGCTACTAAATATTTCATTATTTTGAGTTATTTTATAAGATAGTTTATGAATTAGATATAAATAATAATAAATGTATTCAAAATCTTTTTTAGAGATATATTTTTGAAAAGATTTATTATTATAAAAAGAAATAAGATTAAAATAAGGAATATTTTCACCATCTAATATAAGTTTTAAGCGAATTAATTCAAGAGTATTATAAATTAGGTAATAAATATTTATTTGGTATATTTTTTTGAGGTTTTCTGTTTTTTCAGGATTATCTAACTTAATTAACAGTGAAGATATTAAGTTATTAAGAGCTGTTTTATTTAGATACTTTTTTTCATATTTTAATAGTTGAGAATATTTTTTAGTAAAATTTTTAGAATTACTAAGGCAAAGAAAATTATGAGCCCATTCTCGATTTAGGCCTTTTACTTCTTTTTTTAGATAGGTAAAAAAACTGGTGAGGTCTTTTTTATTAAGATATTCAAGATAAAATCTTTTTTTAGTATTGGCTTGATATTCATAAGATACTTCCCAAGTTTCATATTTTAAAGTTATTTTAAGATTATTAGGATTTTTATTTATTTTAGTTAAATTTTTAGGATTTAGTTTAGTGGTAATAACACTATGAATTCTAGTTCTATTAATTGATAAGACTGTACTTATAGCATAAATATATAATTCTTCATAGGTGAATAAAATTTTTTTATATTTATTTTGATAAATAAAATGTAAATCTAAATCACTATCAAAGCGATTAGTTCCACGAGCAAAGCTCCCAGTTAAAACTAAATTAACTTTATATTTTTTAAAAATTGGGAACATATCAAAAATATTTTTTAAAGTGCTAGTTATTATCTCTTGTTCTTTTTTGATATTTTTTATTTCATTGTTAAAATCAAATTTAGAGGAAATATTGTCTTTTCTATTTAGGTTATAAGTGGAAATAATTTTAGATATTAGATTATATTGATAAGAATTAAGATTAATTATAATGCTAGTAATATTAGCTTCTTCTTTTTTAATCATGGTTTATTAAATGAAAGAAAGATTCTTTATTTAATTTATCTAAAATTATTTCCGGTTTAAAGTTGGCTTTTTTTAAGAGAGTTAGGGGTTTCCAAATGTAGACTGCATCTTTTTCTTCATGATTGGGGATTGTTTCTAAATTATAAGCATTTTGATCTTCAAAGGTTAGTTCATAAATTAGTAAAATTTCATGACATTCTTTATTGGTATATCGAGAAATATAGAAGTTTTCAACGAAACCTAAGAGTTTTTCAACTTTTACTTTGAGGTTTGTTTCCTCTTCTATTTCTCTTGATATAGCTTCACTTGAGCTTTCCCCTATTTTTACGCGACCCCCAATTAAGCCAAGATAAGGTACGCTTTTTTTCTCAACTAAAATTTCATTACCTTTTTTAATAATTCCAGCGACACGATAGTTAAAAGAGTTATTGGCAAATTTAAAACTTATATCCATAGTAATCCTTCCTATTTATTACTTAAATCTAGATAGTATTTATATCTTTTTTGAGCAAATTCTTTTTGATCATTTAAAAGCTTTGAAGCTAATGTTTCATCTTTAATTTTTAAAGCATTATATCTTACTTCGTTATCTAAAAATTTTTCATATTGATCAAAATTAGGTTCTTTGTTATCCATATATAGTTTATTTTCTTCAGGATTATAACGCATTAATATGGTATAGCCGACTGAACTTGCTATTCTTTCTTCTTCAATGGAATGAGACATACCAGTTTTTATGCCCTGTTCTATGCATGGAGAATACGCGATAATAAGAGATGGACCATTATGTTCCATGGCTTCTTTTACTGCTTTTATGGCATGCATCATATTGGCACCTAGACTAATACTCGCAACATAACAATTAGGAATAGCCATCGCCATTTTAAATAAATCTTTTTTAAAGGTTCTTTTACCGAGATCCGCAAATTCACAGACTTGACCATATAAACTTGCTTTACTAGCTTGGCCACCGGTATTGGAATAAACTTCGGTATCTAAAACTAAAACTTTAATATTTTCGTTTGAATGAAGAACGTGATCTAGGCCACCATAACCAATATCATAAGCCCAGCCATCGCCCCCTATCGCTAGGACAGTACGAGCAGGTATATAATTTAATAAACTCTTAATTTTAGGAGATACATCACTTTTCATTAATTCTCTTTTTACATCCATGGTTATTTTAAAGTCTTCCATGTTAGAAAGATATTTTTGATATATTTCTTTTATTTTAGGAGATGATGTAGGTAGTTCTTCTTCCATTATTTTTTTAATTAAATTGCGTTTATTTTTATAGGATAAATGCATACCTAAAGCAAATTCGGCATTATCTTCAAATAATGAGTTAGCCCAAGGAATAGTATAGGCTGTACTTGGAGATGAGCCACCATAAATACTGGAACAACCTGTTGCGTTTGCTATAACTAAGTTATCACCATATAGTCTAGTTATTAAATTTATATAAGGAGTTTCCCCACAACCGGCACAAGCACCACTAAATTCTAATTTAGGTTCACATAAAGCCGCTCCTGGGACCGTAAATTTATTAAATATTTCGGGATTTTTATAATTATTAAAATATTCGTTAGCTTCTTTTTGGTTTTCTAGAGATACTTCTTTAAATTCGAGAGCTTTTTTGCCATTTTTTCCTGGGCATTCTTCAACACATAAGTGACATTCTGTACAATCAAATTCACTTATTAATACTTGATAGTTATATTCTTTATTAGGAAGATAAGGAATACCCTTTGGTTCTTTAGTTAAAAAGCTGCGAATAACAGCGTGAGGACAAATAAAGCTACATTTACCACACATAATACAGTTTTCTTTGATCCATTTAGGAGCAAGATTGTTTGTTTTTCTTTTTTCAAAACGACTTAAACCACTCGGGAAAGTTCCATCTTTAAAGGAAGATAATTCTTTAACTGTTAAAGTATCACCTAAGCGACTATTGATTTTACTTATTAGATCTAATTTATTATCATCAAAGGAATCTGCACTACTAGTTATTTTTATTTCTTTTAAATTATGAGAAGCTTCTTTAATAGAATTAATATTACTTGAAACAATATCAGAGCCTTTAGTTTTAAATGATTCTTGGATATTTTCTTTTAGAATCTCTAAAGCATCTTTTAGGCCTAATTCATTTAAAATAATCATTTCCATTATTTTGCTTATTTTGCCTTTAATATGCCACTTTAAAGCAAGACCATCAGCATCTATTACAAAAACCCGAATATTTCTTTCATTTAGAATTTTTTTAACAGGATTTTTTAAGAAATTATTTAAGTTTTCGACATTTAGATTAGTATTAATGATTAGAGTACCATTTTCTTTTAGAGAATCTATTATTGGGAATTTATTGAAATATTCTATTTTAGTAACTACTATAAGATTAGGATTTTCGACATAATATGGAGCATTAATTTTCTTTTTACCTATTCTTAAATTACTTACAGTAACTCCACCAGATTTTTTAGAATCATAAGAAAAATAGCCATTTACATAATTGTTTTTTGAACCCATTATTTTTAAAATATCTTTAGAGGCACTAACCATGCCATCAGAACCAAAACCATATATTAAACATTCAAAGGCATCTAAATCAAGAGGATATGGCTCTTTTTTTAAACTGGTGTTTGTTAAGTCATCGATTATTCCAATAGTAAAATTATTTTTTAGAGTATGAGAAAGCATGTCATAGACACTTTTTATATCAGTGGGAGTAGTATTTTTACTGGAAAGGCCATATCTTCCTCCGACGATGGTTATTGGTTCATCTTTTAAAGCATTTACAATATCAAGATAAAGAGGTTCACCATTTGAGCCAGCTTCTTTGGTACGATCTAAAACGGCAATATTCTTTACGGTTTTAGGTAAGACATCTTTTAAATATTTAACACTAAAAGGACGATATAAATGAACATTTATTAAGCCAATTTTGGCATCATTTTGAAGTTCTTTATCAATAACTAGTTTAATAGTATCAGTAACACTTCCCATGGCAATAATAATATTTGTAGCATCAGGAGCGCCATAGTAGTTAAAAGGTTTATAATCAGTTTTCATAATTTTATTAATTTCTTGCATGTAATAATTTACAGTGTCGGGTAGACTTTCATAATAAAGATTACGAGCTTCATTAGTTTGAAAATATATGTCTTCATTGAAGGCTAAACCTTTTTGAGTACCACTTTCTAGATTTAGAGCTCTATTTTTAAATTTATCAATGGCATCCCAGGGAATGATTTTTTTTAAAGATTCATAATCTAATTCTTTGATGGTATTAATTTCATGACTAGTGCGAAAACCGTCAAAAAAATGCAGAAATGGAAGACTCCCTTTTATGGCGGATAAATGAGCAACGGCGGCTAAATTTTGGGCATCATCAACGTTAGAAGATGATAAAATAGCAAAGCCAGTTGGACGAGTAGCATAAATGTCACTATGATCACCAAAAATAGATAGAGCATTGGTGGCGATAGTTCTAGATGCAACGTGAATTACACCGGGAAGCATTTCACCAGCAATTTTATACATATTAGGAAGCATTAAAAGAAGGCCTTGGCTAGCAGTAAAGGTAGAGGCTAAAGAG
>CANQDN010000055.1 GCA_947593275.1 uncultured Bacilli bacterium | reverse complement strand
GTAGCTATGTATGGACGGGATAACCGCTGAAAGCATCTAAGCGGGAAGCCTCCTCCAAGATGAATTTTCCCATTTTTCGTAAAGTAAGATTCCTTGTAGACTACAAGGTTGATAGGCTGGGTGTGGAAGCGTAGTGATACGTTGAGCTGACCAGTACTAATAGATCGAGGATTTAACTTAATTATTTAATTAATTTGGTTTGAGTCGCATTATCAAGTTTTTAAAGGACAAAATCCTTTGCTAGTAACGATAGCCTAGTGGACACACCTCTTCCCATCCCGAACAGAGAAGTTAAGCACTAGAACGCCGAAGATAGTTTTATGCGAAAATAGGAAGTTGCTGGCTTTTTTTTTGCAATAATTTTTTTCATATATACTTGATTTTTTATGCATTATTGCATGTTTGTATAATTTTTTGGATATTAATTTATATTTTATGATAAATTACGATATTTTTTGCTCTCAAAATGCATTTTTAACTTTAATTCGACAAAATATTCTCTAATAATGTGCTATGATATTAATTACGAGGTGGTTAATGATGCATGAGTCAGTGCTTGGAATTCAAAATGAAATTAATTTTAAAAAGTATTTTGATAATAAAAAGGTTAAAGATTTATCAAAAAATGCGCAAAAGTTAATTTTTTCTATTTTTAATAATGTTAGTTTAGATTCAGAAATTGATTGTTGGCGCAGCAAATATTTAGAAAAATCAGATATTAAAATTAAAATAAATGGTATTGTTAAGGGAATAAGCATAAAATCTGGCCATAGATGTTCTATGCATCAGGAAAATAAACAACGTTTTTATGATTTTTTAACTGATATTGGTGTTGATAATAAAATTATTTCTGATTTTGATAAATTTATGGTGGGAAAAATTAATAATGTAAAGGTTGATGCTGAAACATATATTGAGCAATTTAGTCAAGATATAGATAATATACGTAAATGTTTTAATGCTTATTATATAAGAAATCAATTATTTATACGATTTATTTTTAAAGGAATAGAGCTTCAAAAGTATCATTGTGTTGCATTAATTTATGGGACGCCAGGAAATTTTATTTGGGCGACTAATTCGGAGATTCTTGAATACTTAAATAGTTTTCCAAGTTTTTCATCTAATTTTATAAATGTAGGTGCTTTAAATATAAAATGTTATGATAGAAATTTGCAGAATAAACCTTCAAGGAGGTGTAAAGAAGATGACATTCAAGTAAAGTGGTATACGCTGGAAAGGGATTTATTATATTTAACAAAAATTCGAGAAGCTGATGAAATTAGAAATAATTTTATTAGGAAAAATGAATTTAGTGTTAAAGAAAAATAAAATATAAGTTAGATGAATAATCTTTTTCGAGAAATCGATTGAATTGTTTTGTCTTAACAATAAATAATTGCGATAAAGTGTTCTTTTTTTGTCAAATTTGTGATAAAGTTATATTGTGATGGATAATGAAAAAAATAGTAATATTTGGAGGTGGGTCTGGACTTTCCCAAATGCTTAAAGGATTAAAGTTATTTCCAATTGATATAACGGCTGTTGTGTCAGTATCTGATAATGGAGGGTCCACTTTTCGTTTGCGGAAAGATTTTAAAATACCTGCTGTTGGAGATATATCAAAAGTTATGTTAGCTATGAGTAATATAGATACGGATATTATAAATTTGATGAACTATCGATTTAAACAGTCACGTACTTTGGGGAATCATTCTATAAAAAATTTATTATTGACGGCTTTATTAGATCAGAAAGGCAGTTTTGCTAGTGCTATTCCGGTTTTTGCTAAGTTATTGGATATAGATGGTCAGGTTTTACCTATAACTGAGAGTAATGCTGAGTTGGTTGCTATAACGGAAGATGATAAAAAAATTTATGGAGAGACTGGGATAACTAAGTGTAATAAAAAGATTAAGAAAATAATGTATGATCGAAAAGTTAATGTTACACCGGAAGTTTTAGTCGCTATAAAGGAAGCAGATCTTATTATTTTTTCTTCAGGTAGTTTGCTTACAAGTATTATTCCTAATATTATTATTCCAGAGGTAGTTTCAGCGATAAAAAAGAGCAAGTCAAAAAAATTATATATTTGTAATTTAGTTACGCAGCCGGGAGAGACAGATAATTTTAAAGTTAGTGATCATATAAAAGTGCTTAATGATTATTTGGGTAATAATACCATTGATATTGTAATTGCTAATAATGATCCTATTGATTCGGAATTAGTTCTCAAATATGCTACAGAAGAGCAAAAAGATCCGGTTTTGTTAGATGAAGATAATTTAAAGAAATTTAATATTCGGGTAATTAAAGATAAAATTTATACAGTTGAAGATAACTTAATTAGGCATGATACTTTGAAAACGGCTTATTTGGTTTTCTCTATTTTGATGGAAAATGATTAATAAAAAGGAGTAAAAAATGACTTATACTACTAAAGTAAAAGAAGAAATAGTAAAAAATACAATAAATGATTCTGAAAAGATATGTGAACTTTCAGGTTTTATTCGTTTTGCGGCCAATATTAAAGATAATATTACTATAACATTAGAAAATGCTAGTGTAGCTAGGAGAATTTATTGTCATTTTAAAGAAATATTTAATATTAAGCCTAAGATAACTATTCGTATTCAAAAGCGGTTTAGAGTAAAACAAATTTATATTTTAGAAATTGCAGATAGAGTAGAGTATATTTTGAATTTTTTGAATATTATGGAGAATAAAAAAAAGATTCTTCCTAGTGATTATTTTTTGTCAACTAATGAAGAAAAAATTGCTTATTTGCAAGGGGTGTTTTTAGCAACAGGAACGGTAAATGATCCAGCATCAAGTGGTTATCATTTGGAGATTGTTACGGATTTAAATAGAGAAGCAATATTTTTAACGAAATTATTTAAAGAATTGGATATTACGGCTAAACATTTAAAAAGAAATTCTAAATATATGGTTTATATTAAAAATGCTGAAGTTATAAGTGATATTATTAAAATGTTTCAAGCGACTCAGAGTTATTTTTATTTTGAAGATATTCGAATATATAGAGATCATAAGAATATGGTTAATAGGCTCAATAATTGTGAAATTGCTAATCAAGAAAAGACAATTGCTACGGGGTTAAAACAGTTAGATGAAATTAAATATTTGAAAGATAATAATTTGTATAGTTTGATTGATGAATCAACGAAAATAGTATTAGAATATCGGGAAAAATATCCAGAAGTTTCATTAAAGGAGCTTGCTCTTATAATTACGATGGAAACGGATTATAAAATTGGGAAAAGTGGGGTAAATCATCATTTTATTAAGATTAGAAATTTAATAAAAAAACATCAAGAAAAAAAGGCTTAGTTTTTGGTTTACATAAAGTTTTAAAGTTTGGTTGTTAAATAGATATAAAATAATAGTAAATATTACATAAATATATTTATTATTTACATTTTAAAACTTAGTTATTTTACATAAATATTTTATAATATTTTGTCAATTATTCCGTATTCTAAAGCTTCTTTAGCACTCATATAATTGTCTCTTTCACAATCTTTGGTTATTTGTTTTACACTTTTTCCTGTATTAAGAGCTAAAATATTATTTAGACTCTTTTTTATTTTTAAGATATGTTCAGCATGGATTTTTATGTCTGTTGCTTGGCCTTCTGCTCCTCCTAAAACTTGATGAATCATAATTTCGGCATTTGGAAGAGCACATCTTTTGCCTTTTGTTCCACTTGAAAGTAGGAAAGCACCCATAGATGCAGCCATACCTACAACAATGGTTCTAACATCACTTTTAATATAATTCATAGTATCATATATAGCGAGTCCGGAGGTAACAGATCCACCAGGACTATTAATATAAAGATAAATATCTTCATGATTTTGAGCATCTAAATATAAGAGTTCACTTACTATGATATCCGCGACATTATCATTTATTTCACTTCCTAAAAATATAATACGATCTTTTAAAAGACGAGAATATAAATCATAGGCATATTCTTTATTACTGCTTTTTTCAATAACGGTTGGGACAATGTTCATTTAATGTATTCCTTTCTAAATTTATTTATTAACAATAATATATAGTTCTAAAATAAAAAATTTATTCATGAATAGTTAAAACTTATCTAAAATTTGTGACAAAATGGGAAAAATATGGTAATATATAATAGAATAAGGGGCATAAAAATGGAATATGTAACAGTTAAATTTGATTCTAAAGAAGAAGTAAAAGTACCTAAAGCTACACCATATTTAGAAATAAGTAAGTTATCAAAATATCGGGATACAGCTTTGGGAGTAAAAAAGAATAATCAAATATTTTTATTGACTGATAAAGTTTTTAAAGATGAGACTATTGAGTTTTTTGATTGTAATTCTTTAGAGGGAAGTAAGATTTATAAAGCTGCGGTAAAGTTTATTTTTGAAGTGGCTTTAAAGAGTGTTTTTAAAGGAGCTGATATTCATTATTTACATTCTGTTCCTGGAGGAATGCTCGGAGATATTAAATATTCTAAAGTTTTAACGATTGAAGATATATCAAAAATTAAAAATGAAATGGCTAAAATAATTGATGCGGATTTACCTATTACAAAGTTTAATATTTTAAAAAAAGAAGCTATAAAGTATTATAAGAATACGGATGAAAAAGAGAAAGCCTTAAATTTAAAGACTAGTGAAGAGATTGTTAGTATATATAAATTAAAGGATTATTTAAATTATTTTTATGTTCCTCTTCCATCAAGTACGAAATATATAAAAAGTTTTGCTTTAAAATATTTAGGAAATAATGAAATTATTATTTTATATCCTAGTAATTTAACTAATGGAATTTTACCAGATTATGTACATCATGATAATATAATTAAAACTTTTTATGAAGGAAGACGGTGGCTTAAAAGACTTAATACGCCTTATGTATCTGATTTAAATAATTTAGTAAGTACTTATAAAATTAAAGGGTTTATTGAATCATGTGAACTTAATTTTACTGATCAAATTGAAAAAGCTAGTGATGCAATTATAAGAAATAATGAAAAAAGATTTGTAATGATTGCGGGACCATCGAGCAGTGGAAAAACTACTTCAACTAGAGTTTTAGCGTCTTTTCTTCGGAGTAAAGGGTATGATCCGATTTGCATATCTACAGATGATTATTTTGTAGAAAGAGAGAATAATCCTAAAGATGAGTTTGGAGAATATGATTTTGAATGTTTAAATGCCATAGATGTTAAGCTCTTAAATGATCAATTGATAAGTCTTTTAAAAGGTGAAGAAGTAAATTTACCAACATTTAATTTTATTACAGGTAAAAAAGAATATCATAATAATATTATTAAATTACAAGAAAATAGTATTATATTAATTGAAGGATTACATACTTTAAATGATGATTTAACCCCATATATACCAGAAAAATATAAATATAAAATATATTTAAGTCCATTTATTCCTTTAAATATTGATAGACATAATTATATATCAACGATAGATTTAAGACTTATAAGACGAATAGTTAGAGATAGTAGAACAAGAGGACATACAGTATCGGATACTATAAAGAGTTGGCAAAGTGTTCGTAATGGGGAAGAGAAGTATATTTTTCCTTATACGCATCAAGCAAGTATAATAATTAATACAGCTTTACCTTATGAGATTGGAGTTTTAAAGATTTATATTGAACCTTTATTATTTGCCATAGAAACAGATTCACCTTATTATGAAGAAGCTCGAAGATTATTAAAGTTTTTAAAAGGATTTTATCCAATTAGTAGTGAATATGTTAATAAAAATAGTATATTAAGAGAATTTATAGGAGGAAATAATGATTAGAGTAGCAATTAATGGTTTTGGGAGAATTGGAAGATTAGCTTTTAGACAGATACTTACAACTACAGATTTTGATATAGTTGCTATAAATGATTTAACAGAAGCAGAAGATTTAGCTTATTTAGCCAAGTATGATACAGTACATAGAGTATTTCATGAAGATTTAATAAAAGCAGATGGTGATGACATAGTTATAAAGAATATTAAAAGAGTTAAAGTTTTTAAAGAAAGTGATCCAGAGAAACTTCCTTGGAAAGAATTAAATATTGATTTAGTTTTAGAGTGTACGGGTAAGTTTACGGATTATGAGGGGGCTTATAAACATATAACGGCAGGAGCACGAAAGGTTTTAGTTTCAGCACCTTCTAAGTCTTCAAATGTTAAAACGATAGTTTATAATGTTAATCATAATATTTTAGATGGTACAGAAGATGTTGTAAGTGCCGCTAGTTGTACGACTAATTGTTTAGCGCCAGTTATAAATGTTTTAGAGAGTACTGTAGGAATTGAGACAGGATTTATGACTACTATTCATGCCTATACTAATGATCAAGCAACTTTAGATGTTGCTCATAAAAAAGGAATATCATCAAGAAGAGGAAGAGCGTGTGCTCAAAATATTGTACCAACAAGTACGGGAGCAGCGAAGGCGATAGGGAAAGTAATTCCAACATTAGATGGATTATTAGATGGAGGAGCATATCGGGTACCAACTTCAGATGGTTCTTTAGTGGAGTTTACTTTTATTCCTAAGAGAGCGACTTCAATTGAAGAAATAAATAAAATATTTTTAGCTAATCAAAATGAAACTTTAAAAATAACTAATGATCCAATAGTTTCTAGTGATATAATTGGTAGTACAGTAGGAGCTTTAGTTGATGGAGCATTAACGACAATTAATAATAAGCTTATTAAAGTTGTAGCGTGGTATGATAATGAATATGGTTATACGGCTCAAATGCTTAGGACAGCAAAAGCAATGTTTAAATAACTAACAGGGGTTAGTTTTTTAACTGGAGGTAAGTAATGAGAGATATTTTAATAGGTTTAGGGATAATTGTTGGAGCATTTATAATAATTGATTTTATTAGTACAGAAAAAAATGTTTGTGTAATTAATAATAATGTAGAAAATTATGAATATAAATGTGGGATTTTATATAAAGAAATGAATATAAAAATAGATTTATTTGATCGTTTTTGGTAACTAATTATTGTTTTGTTTATCTTTATGTGATATTATATTTATAAATAAGGGAGAGAATTAGTGTGGCTCAGTTAGATACGCATTTTAAAATTGACTATAATAATGCCATGAGTAATCCTAAAGCGATTTTTAAGGGAAGTAAGTATCGAATTACAATATTAACAGAAAGATTAATTCGCTTGGAATATGACATTAATGGTAAGTTTTTTGATCATCCAACGGAATTGGCTAAATTTCGGAATTTTCCTGTGCCTGATTTTAAAGTAGAAGAGGATGATAAGACCCTTATTGTTCAGACGAAGTATTTTGTTTTACAATATATTAAAGAAAAGCCTTTTATTGGGCCAAAGTATGCTCCAGATAGTTATTTAAAAGTAGGGCTTATGAATAGTGATAAGATTTGGTATTTTCTTCATCCGGAGGCTCGAAATTTTGGAGGGACTAAAGTTTCTTTAGAGAAAAATTTAAAGAGTCCATTAGAAAGAGGTTTATATTCGACTGATGGGTTTGCTTCGATAGATGACGCTAAAAGCTTAGTTTATATGGAAGATGGTTTTTTAGTTAAGCCAACTAGTAAAAGGGTTGATACGTATCTATTTATATATCGAAGAGATTTTGGTTTATGTTTAAAAGATTATTTTACTTTAACTGGTTATCCACCACTTATTCCGCGCTATGCATTGGGTATTTGGTGGAATAAAGATATTATTTATTCTTTTCAAGATACTAAAAAGTTACTTCAAGCTTTTAATAGTCATGATATACCTTTATCAGTATTTGTTTTAAATGAATTTTGGCATTTAAAAGATAAAAGAGATTTAAGTAAGTTTCGGACTGGTTTTACTTTTTCACCGGATTTGTTTAAAGATCCATTTGAATTTACAACTTATCTTCATGATCGTGGGGTAAGATTAGGACTTCATTTAGATCCAACAGAAGGAATAAGTGAACATGAAGAGAAATTTCGGATTATTGCAACAGAATTAGGACTTTTAAATACACGGAATATTCCTTTTAATGCTTTTGATAAAACATTTATTGCTATTTATTTTAATCATTTAATTAAGCCTTTAGATAGTTTAGGTGTAGATTTTTATTGGTTAGATTATAATCGGAATTTTGATTCTTTGAAAGCTATGAATCATTATCATTTCTTAAATTATAATCGAGATACAAGAACTAGACCAATGTTACTTTCTAGGAATAGTTTAGTGGCATCACATTTAAATGGTGTGCATTATTCAGGTGAAACGACAGTTAGTTGGGAGACTATTGATTATTTACCACAGTTTAATTCTAGTGCAAGTAATATTGGTGTTTCTTGGTGGAGTCATGATATTGGGGGATTTAAAGGTGGAATGGAAGATAGTGAGCTTTATATTCGTTATGTAGAGTTAGGAACATTTAGTCCAATATTCCGATTTGCCTGTGAAAGAGGACACTATTATAAGAGAGAACCTTGGGCTTGGGATATTAAAACTTATACTATTGCAAAGAATTATTGTCATTTAAGACATAGATTAATTCCTTATTTATATACAGAAAATTATAAATATCATAAAACGGGACTTCCTTTAGTTCAACCTTTATATTATAGTTATCCGGAACTTTATGATGAACCACAATATAAAAATGAATATTACTTTGGTAGTGAATTTTTAGTTAAACCTATTACTAAAAAACAGGATAATGTTATGAATAGGTGTGTTGAACATATATTTTTACCTAAAGGTACTTGGTATGATTTTAAAACGGGTAAGAAATTTCCGGGGAATAGAAGGTATGTGGCTTTTTATAAAGATGATGATTATCCTGAATTTGCGAAAAGTGGATCTATTATT
>CANQDN010000054.1 GCA_947593275.1 uncultured Bacilli bacterium | reverse complement strand
GAGAGAAAAAGATTCTCTCACAATGAAGTTTTATATTCTTGCCAATGAATAAGTTAGAAAGCAGCATTGGCAAGCTAAGATACTATGTATGGGTTAGTACTTGTACCATCTCCAGTAAACTCTGTATCTGCTTTAAGATTGATTACTGGACGCAAACCATACATATCAGTAGAAAAGTATCCTGATATAGAACCATCTGAATATATAATGTAAAGCGCTACCGCATACAAAGAATTTTGGAACATCATTGGAGTAATAGTCCAATAATCTTGGCCTGTATGTAACCAATAACCTGCATTAGCTTGATTTTCTACTCCTCCAGCAAAAGATACTTCATCGGCAGTTATAAGACCTATTGGATATTCCAAGCTTTTGGTTCCAGTTAAAATTTCATTTATTCCCTTTTGTTTTATCCCGATTGCATTGGTATATGTAAAATAATCTTCATTTTTGTGAATATTTGTACTGCATTTTAGCGTTGGCTGTTTATTATTATTTGATAATCTTAAATATCCTCCATAATATGTATCTATTTTCTCTGTTCCGCCACCTTCTGACATATCTTCAGCCCATGTAGTAGATTTACTTGTTGAATTTGATCTATCATTACAAAATCCAGCATTGGCATCTATTCTTCCGTTTCCATCATTCCATTCATCTTTTAAATTATTTTTAAACCATGTATTTAATTGAGTTAATACATTACTTTGTTGTTTATCTAAGCCGTAACCATGAGCATTACCGCTTTCATATTGGTAACCAACATACATGTTATTTTCACTTGCATTATTAAACTTAATACCAGTCATTGCATTTGTTTGAGATCCAATTGATGATGGACTACCATTTCCTGAATATATAAGTCTTATAGTTCCATCGCCATTTATTCGTACGATTCGCCAATAGATATCATTACCAGAATCACTTCCCATTTTCCCAAACTTCACCCAATTATCTTCTACTTTGCCTCTAAAGTAATAGCTATCTCCAAAATCATCTTCAGATAAGTATAAACAAGTTTTAGAGTTATTTCCTTTATGTTCTGATGTATCTACTGAAGAGAAACTTTGAGAACTTTTACATTGTTCTCTTTTTAAGGTTAAAGTTAATACATCTTTTGAAGATTTAGTAGTATCAAAATATAAATAACATTTTTCATTTTTCTTTAAATTCTTAAATATATGCTCTCCATTACCATTAGTATACAACTTGTCATATTCTTTTACTTGCCCATCTAGTGTACAATAACTTCTTTCTTTATTTATTACATATCCACTTTCAGGCATTTCATCTACAGGATCATAACATTCATCTTTAGTACAACTTTTATCCTTTTTTTGTTGATATAAAGACATTATCTTAAAATCATATCCACCACTATACTTTATTGTTCCACTAACAATAGGTATACTAATTGTTTTCCTGTATTTAGCTTTTGTAATATTTAATACTAATACACTCCCTATTATAATTATTACTATAAAACTAATTATAATTTTAGTATAATTTTTATTTATTCTCTCATATTTCAATTATTATCTTCCCTCTTTCTATTATCAATCATATTAGAAATTTCTAACTTATACTAAAATTATAATCCAACAAATGTTAAAAGTCAAGAAAAATGTCGCCACTCCGAACACTACATTCAAAATTATAAGCTTTAATGAGAAAATTATACTGGTGAGTTATAAATGAACTATGGAGAAAGATTAAAAGATTTAAGAGAAAAAAATAATTTAACCCAAGATGAAATGGCTAAAATTCTAGGAATTGCAAGAGTAACATACAACCATTTTGAAACCCAATATGATATAATACCTTTAAAACATCTTAATAGTATAAGTAATTATTTTAATATTTCATTAGATTATATATTAAATTTATCTGATAACATCCAATATAAAGATTATCAAAAAGAAATGAATATTACCCTATTTGCTAAAAGATTAAAAGAATTTCGTAAAGAAAACAAAATAACCCAAGATAAACTAGCCCAAGTTTTAAATACTTCTCATAGTACCATCGCCGGTTATGAAAAAGAAAGGTGTTTTTTACCTTCCTATTCCCTTTATACAATCTGTAAAAAATACAATATCTCTGCCGACTATCTTCTAGGTAGAACCAACTCCCCAAAATACCTAAACAAAAACTAAAAAAGATACTTTCCTCCATCCTAAGTATCTTTTTATATTAACTTTCTTTATCCATTTTAACTACTACCATTTCTTTAGTATTAATTAACCCCATAACTTTCAAAACATCATCTAAAGTTATATCCTCATATACTTCTTTAACATTTGGTATAACATCCCCATACATAATTATATAACTTTGCAGTAAATCATTAACACTTTCACATGACTCATAATTACCCACTAAAGCCGCTATAGATGAATTAATCTTTCTTTTAAGCTCTTCTTCATCTATCTTTAAATTATTTAAAGCATCAACAATCCTCTTTATAGCTTCCTCTATATATTTACTTTCAATAGTAACATCAATAATAACATAATCATCCTGAATCGTTCTTGAAGCATTAATATAAGTAACTATCCCCTCTTCTAATAATTCTTCTTTTAAATCTGAAGTATCCCCAAAATTACTTGCTAAAATAATCCCCAAAATAATACTTAATTTTATTTTTTCAATATTTTTAAAAACTTTTCTTTCAATCTTAAGTCCAATCTTAGCTTTTGCTACTTCTACTTCTTTATTAATATTAACAACTTTTTTAACTACCCCTTTAGGTTCTTTAATCTTAATAATCTCCGGATTTAAATATTCTTTTATATCTTTAGAATCTAAATTTTTATTAACTATTTGTTCTATCTCATAAGGATTAACATTCCCCGTTACTACTAAAAACATATTTTTAGGATGATAAAAAGCCTCATAAACTAACTCTATATCTTCTAAATCAATATTCTTAATATCTTCTATTTCCCCCGTAATTAAATATTTAAACTTATCTTTTTGATATAAAGCTTTATTAAACTCTGTATATAAAGTATTAAAAGGTTGATCTTTCCCCATATTTATTTCTGATGCAATAATTCCCTTTTCTTTTTTAATTATATCTTTCGTAAAATAAGGATTATAAACATAATCTAATAAATTATCTAAATTCTCTTTTACTTTCCCTGTCCCATAAACTAAATAACTAGTATATCTAAAAGTAGTAAAAGCATTTATATCACTCCCCAAAGGATCAAATAAATCATTCGCAGTTGTATCTTTATCTACATTAAATTTAATATGTTCCATAAAATGTGCAATCCCATTGGGAACTTTATACTTTTTATTTTTAATCATAAATTCAGTATGTATAGACCCATACTTAACATTTAATGATAAATAAAAACTTTTTGCATATTCATTCTTCCAAATATATATAGGTAATCCCTTTTTTGAAGTAATATAATATATATTTTCATCTAATCCCTTTAGTTTAATTATTTCCATTTTGCTCTCCCTCTAATACATAAGAAATCATTGGTTTTACTTTTTTAGCTACTAGAACTATTTCTTCTCTTGTAATATCCTTTACCATTTTTATTCTATCTTCAACCAAAGGTAAATCATCTAATACATGAAACACATAATTATTAATAATACCTGCCGGATTATCCTGAGCTAAATTAAGTGAAAAGATAAAATTAGCTTTCGCACTCTCCAGTTCTTCATCCGAAAATTTGCCCTCTTTCATCTCTTTAAAAGCTTGCTTTATTAAACTATTCGCTTTCTTAACATCTTTCTTATCAACCGAAGTTTCAACCATAAGTAAATTATCATACTTTAAATATAAGCTTTTAATCCCATAGCATAAACTATTTTTCTCTCTTAATAATTGATATAACTTTGTATTTAACCCTCCACCCCCAAATAGATAGTTATAAAAGTAAAAAGTTATCGTTTTCTCTTTTTTAGTTAACCCTGTAATATTATATATATTTACTAAATTAGTCTCCAAAAATTTACTTTGTTCTGTTATTTTTTTAACTTTTTTAGGCATTATATTTTCGACATATAATTGATCTTTTTTAGTTTTTACCACCGGATTTTTAAATTTCTTAAAAATAATATTTGCCACTTTATCCATATCTAAATTACCAATAACAAAAATATCACATAAATTATTATTTAGAAGATCTTTATAAGCTTCATTTAAAGTCTTAGGACTAACTAACTCTAGATCTTCCAAAGTCCCAATT
The DNA here is from genome assembly GCA_947593275.1 of uncultured Bacilli bacterium. Taxonomy (GTDB): domain Bacteria; phylum Bacillota_I; class Bacilli_A; order RF39; family UBA660; genus Caccenecus. The sequence goes on along the minus strand of CANQDN010000054.1, from coordinate 4,739 downwards.
ATACTTGTCTTACTAGGCGTATCTCCCTCCAAATTATTTAAAGCATTTTTAATTGATACTCTATTTATATCTTCATTAATTGCCAAAATTTCATCATGAATTCTATTTTTAACTATATTAAAATTCTTAATATCAAACTCTTCTGCTTTAATAAAAGGATTCATAATCATCTCAAAAGGAAGACCTATAACTTCTTCTAAATAATTTTTATCCTCGGTATAATTAGGATTCAAAAAAGAAAGTACAAAAGAAGACATCAGTGTCTTTCCAATTTTATTTGTTACCCCATAAAAATTAGCTTGATATAATTCCTCTAGTTTTTTAACCACTTCTTTGCGAGTCTTATATTTTTTTGAGCAATCAGTCATTAAATCCACCAAAAAAGTCTTAACAAAGCTATTTTTATCAACTAAAGATCTAAAAGTTATTTCTAAATGACAAGTTTTAAACCTATTAGTTTTAACTGTATAAATATTAAATGATGGATATTCATATTTTTTGTATTCCATAAGGGCACCTCTATTTAGTATTATAACACAAAATAATCTTTTTATTAATGTTATTAATTATTTATTATTCTTAACTCCTCATTATTTAAATTATTTACATAATTAAGTCTACTACTTATCGCGACTATTCCCACAAATATCACCAAATAAAATATTATTACCCCTCCATAATTAATTAAAACTTTTTTCATTCTTATCACTCCTTACACGAACATTATATCGCAAAAACATGTGTTCGCTCAAGTATTTATTTTTAAATTTGACAAAAAAATTTTAAAATACCCCAAAATAGTTAAAAAAACGTGTAAATAATAAAAAATATATACTGTTGTTTGACAATCATACGTTTTTATGCTATTATTTAAATGGAGGTAAGATTCTTATGAATTTAAAACAAATTACAGAAAAACAAAACAATGTATTAGACTTTATTAAAAAATTTTCTGCTGAACATGGTTATCCCCCTTCTATTAGAGAAATCGGAAAAGGTTTAGGATTATCTAGCCCTGCAACAGTTCACACTCATGTAAAAAAATTATGCAACGCTGGTTACTTAAAAGTTGATAATAACAAATTTAGAGCAATGGAATTATTAGTGGATAATGAATATTTAGACAAGGAAGAAGAATTAGTTAAAGTTCCTCTTTTAGGAAAAGTAACCGCAGGTTCTCCCATTGAAGCAATTGAAAGACCAAATGAATTTTTCAGTCTACCTGTAAGTTTAATCCCTGCCAAAGAAACTATTTTTACTTTAAATGTCAGTGGAGAATCAATGATCAACGCTGGAATATTTGATGGCGATATTGTAATTGTCCAAAAACAAAGCACTGCCAGAAATGGTGATATAGTAGTGGCAATGACTGATCAAAATGAAGTTACTTTAAAAACTTACTATAAAGAAAAAGATCATTTTAGACTACAACCCGAAAATGATACAATGGCTCCCATCATTTTAAATAATGTCACTATTCTTGGAAAAGCTATTGGACTCTATCGCAAGTTTTAAAATTTAAAAAGCAAATAGTAAAAAAGCTATTTGTTTTTTTATTTTACCGCTAATTCTATAAGTTTATCTAATAATTTAGAATAACTATAACCCTCATATTCCATTAATTTAGGATACATACTATTTTTTGTAAATCCCGGCATTGTATTAATTTCATTTAGAATAATTCTATTAGTATTATCTTGAATAAAAAAATCAATTCGCGCTAAACCCTGACAACCACAAGCAAAATAAGCTCTTTTAGCTATATCTTTTATCTCATTTATTAAAGTTATAGAAATATCTACTGGAATAATAATTTTAGACTTCTCATTTATATACTTAGAATTATAAGAATAAAAATCTTCATCAAAAACAATTTCTCCCACTGTACTTGCAAATATCTCGTCATTCCCCAGTATTGCACATTCTACTTCCCTTCCTTTTATTTCTTCCTCAATTAACACTTTAGAATCATATAAAAAAGCCATATCCAAAAACTTCTTTAGTTCTTCCTTGTTACTCGCTTTATTAACTCCAACCGAAGATCCTAGATTAGATGGCTTAATAAAAACTGGATAACTGAGCGTTTCCTTTATTTTGCTATCTAATTTCTCTAAATCTAAACTAATCCTATTAAATTTTTCATCAACTACCAAATAATCTAAAGATTGTTTTTGAACCCAAAGATATTTAGCCATATCAATTTTAGTGCCATTTAATAAAGCCTTTGTATATATTTTATCTAAACATAAAGAGGATGCTAAAACATGACTTCCAACATACTTTTTACCAAGCATAAAAAGCATCCCTTGAATACTTCCATCTTCCCCATATAACCCATGTAAAACCGGAAATACAACATCTATATCTTTTAAATAGTTAATAATATTATCTATTAGTACAATATTAGTTATCTTATCACCAACATTAAAAGCTTTAATATTGTTTATATCCTCTTTATATTCATAAAAATTACCCAAAGTATCCTGATAAATAGGAAAAATATGATACTTATCTTTATCTAAATTAGCAATCACACTAGTCCCAGACATTAAAGAGATATCATGTTCCGTTGATTTCCCTCCAAAAATAACTGCAATATTCATTTTATAACCCCTTTCCATCTAATTATATTCATTTTCTTTAAAAATCAATCTAAAAAAATATTAAAATCATTATTCTTAATTATCTTTTCCAATTTACTTTTCATAATATTTAAATCCTTTAAAATCCTTTCATGTTCTTTTTCATTTTTAAAATCTTGATTTTCTAACAAATACATAAGGTATCTGCTCGCCGCGATTGTAAGTATATCTTTAGTTAACTTACTAAAGTGCAGCCCTATAAACCTCTTTTTCCACTCTTTATATGCCAAATAAGCATTAAAATACCAATAATGAATATCCAGTATTTCATCATAATAAGTCTCCACCAGACTCATTTCCTCTTTCTTGTAACATATAAAATATACTTCTACATTTTCAGTTTCATTTCTATACATTAGTTCGCCTCTTTTCTATGCTCTAATAATATAACAAAAACAAACTAATGTCAAATTACAGATTTAACTAAATCTGCGTGTAGATTTATTAAAATCTGCATAAAAAAGGCCGTTTTTTGCTAAAAATGGCCAAAAATAGCTGCAGATTTAGTAAAATCTGCAAAATTAATTTTTTTTAAAATTTTTTTAATTTTTTTTTGCATTTTAAAATATCTCCCTTTTAGGAGATATTATTTTATAATTTTAAGATGAAGCTGTAGCTGCATTTTCATCAACTTCATTTACCATATATAAACTAAGATTTAAACTTCCATTTAATTCATCTTCGATTCCATCTTCGGAAATCCATATATATAGCTCTTTTTGAGTTCCATTTGAAGTTGCTCCAATATTACCACTATCTAACAAATACAATTTACATAATTTATCGTTATTCGAAGTACATGAATTTTGATCATCGCCTTCTAAAGTCGCACCATCATTTGTTAAGCTAGTTAATTTTACACCATTACTACTCGCACTTTCAGATGTAGATGGAGCATATACTTTTACTTGATCTACAATATTTGAATCACTATCACTACTGGCATATAAATATAATTTATATGTTGCTGGCAAATTTCCTTTATTTTCTAAAGTATATGAAATATGATCACCAGTCTTACCTGTTTCATCACTTGTAACATCAATTTCTTTTAAAGCATTTATTCCGCTTATCGTTAGTGATAGATTACCTGCCGTTATAACTTGATCATTAGCATTCTTAGAAACATCAAAAAATATCGCATAACTAACACTTAGAGTTGCTACAACTACCACTATAACAGCTAAAGCAATCATTGTTGTTTGTCTTTTGATAATATCTTTTATTTTCATATACTATCACCATAGTATAATAATACCATAAAAAAGTGATAAATTACAATATATTTTTATCACTTTAATAAATTATCTAATTAATGTTTTAAGGAGTAACTGATGATGTTGCAGTTTCTTCATCAACTTCATTTACCATATATAAATTAAGATTTAAACTTCCATTTAATTCATCTTCGATGCCATCTTCAGAAACCCAAATATACAATTTTTTTTGACTTTCATTTGTATTCGCAGCAACTGTCCCACTATCTAACAAAAATAATTTACATAAATTTCCAGTACCTGTACAATTATCCAACGTTAAACCTTCAGTACCATTACTATCTAAATTTATCAATTTTTTTACATCATTAGCCCCCGAAGTAGACGGAGCATATACTGATACTTGATCTACAATATTTGATACGCTATCTGCAGAGGCATATATATAAATTTTATATGTTGCTGGTAAATTTCCTTTATTTTCTAAAGTATATGAAATAGATTTTCCGGTTTTACCTGACTCATCACTAGTAACATCCAGTTCTTTAAGTTCTGTTATTCCACTAAGTGTTAATGACAAACTACCCGCAGTTATAACTTGATCATTCTTATTCTGCGAAACATCAAAAAATATCGCATAACTAACACTTAAAGTTGCCACCACTACTACTATAACTGCTAAAGCAATCATTGTTGTTTGTCTTTTGATAATATCCTTTACTTTCATATACTATCACCATATTATATATAATAACATAAAAAAGTGATAAATTAAATACATTTTTCACTTTTTATAGCTTATATTGTGACTTTTAAGTGAAAAGTTCTCTTTTCTGAAAAAGAATTTTAAATGAAAAGTTCTCTATTGAAATAGTAAAGA
>CANQDN010000053.1 GCA_947593275.1 uncultured Bacilli bacterium | reverse complement strand
TCGACTTGCATGTCTTAGGCATGCCGCCAGCGTTCATCCTGAGCCAGGATCAAACTCTCAATAAAAAAGATTTATTTCAAAATCTATATTATAAAGTTTAATCTAAGCTACTCAAAATTGACTTTTTAACTTAGTTTTCAAAGATCATTTCTGCGTTGCTTTTCCTGCATCGCGTAAAACTAATATATCATTTATGCGATGCTTTGTCAACAACTTTTTTAATTTTTTTACACTTTTTTCTAGGCTATATAAGGCCTTTTCCCTGAGTGCATAAGTAATATAACAAATCAAATAAATAAAGTCAACACTTTTTTGCATTTTTTTCGACATTTTTAGATATTTTTGCTTTTTTCACGAATTTTTAACCCTATCTCCATTGTTTTAGATCGTTAACCATATTTATACTATTTTCATTTTAACTCAACTTTATTTATGTTAACTCCTATAATATTTATACTAACATTATTATTTATGTTAACTCCATTTATACTTATGCTAATCTTATTATTAAAGTTAACATTCATATTACTTACTTTATAATATATGCAATAAATTTTTTTTCTTTCCAACTTTTTAACTTATCAACATAAATTCAACTAAACTTATTAAAAATTAATTATCAACTCAACTTAATAAAAATTATCCAAATAACTTACTAATCTAATTTTTTAATTAAATTTTCAACTATATCTATATTTTCAACTATAACATTATTTATATTTTAACAATTAAAAATATAGTTATAAAGACCAATCTTATAACTATATTATATAAATTCTCATTTTATTTTTATCAAATCTTGATAAATCTGATAATACTTTCCAATAAGTCCCGGAGTAAATGGCCCTTCATTAGCTCTTTTAAGTTCAATTAAACTGCTCAACTCACTTTTTATAATTAACTCAATATCACTAGAATAGTTCATAAGCTTCCGATGATATTTATATTCATTATAATCAAGAACTTTAAAGCCCCCATCAGGAAAAACTCGCAAATCCAAATCATAATCAATATATTTAATAACATTCCCATCAAGTATATAAGGAGTCGCTATATTGCAATAATAAAATAACCCAAAATCTTTTAGCTGGCCAATGACATTAAACCATCTATCCTTATAAAAGAACAAAATAGCCGATTCTTTAGCATGATAACTCCTACCATCAGCCTCTGTTAATTTTGCTTTATTATTAGCGACAATAATTTTATCATCACTTATATCCAGTACAATTGCCTCGTCACACACTTGATGTAATTTTCCATTATGTTTATAGCAATGTATCTGCACCTTATCTCCAACTTTAATATTATTATTCATTTTTTTCGCCTATCCTCGATACCTCTTATATTATATCATGGATAAAAAAGATAGTAAATTAATGAATATGCAAATTTTACCTCTAATTACCTTTATTAAAAATCTAGCATATTAAGAACTTAATATTTCCACAGCTTTTTCTAACTGTTTATCAATAATTTCCACAACAGTTCCTTCTTCATTTTTCACTTCTTCATTACTAATTAAATAATCCGGAACTATTCCAACTTGATCAATGCATGTACCATTAGGAGTAAGCCAATAAGCAGACGTATATTTAACCATAGATCCACTCTCTAACTCCATAGTTTGTTGCACTTTTCCCTTACCAAAAGATGTTTCTCCCAAAACTGATGCCCCATAGCTTTCTTTTAAAGCCGCAGTGAGAATTTCTGATGCTGAAGCCGAATTACCATTTATTAAAACCATTATTTTATAATCCTTTTTATCCGCTGTTTTATCAACATATTTTGTAACTTCTTTTTTATATTCTAAACTATAAATAGTCTTACCCTTCTCGATAAATAAACTTGCCACATTATGAGCCGCATCTAAATAACCTCCTGTATCATCACGAAGATCAATAATTAAAGAAGTCATCCCATTTTGCTCTAATTCATCCAAAGCTTGGCGAACTTGAGACTCTAATGTTTTAGAAAACGCACTTATATATATATAACCAATATTTGTACTATCAATCATATAATAATCAATACTTGGATAAATAATTTTTTCGCTTTTTAAAGTTGCTAAAAATATCTCACCATTTCGACTTACCTTCAAAGTGAAAGAATCATTACATTTTTTTATTAAATTAACTATCTCGCTTGCTGAAAGTTCCGTTACATCTTGATCATTAAAACCAACAATAACATCTCCCTCTTGAAGCCCTGCCTTGCTAGCGGGCGTATCTCTATATACTTTTGAAATTGCTTTATCATTATTATTTATAGATACTCCAATTCCCGTATATTCCCCCGCTAAACTTGTCATCAAATCTTCAGCCCCATTATTATCCAAATAAGTGGTATAATCATCGCCCAAATAATTCAACATCGCAGATATTGCCTTTTCCAAAAGTTTCCCTTTATCAATATCCTCATAATATTCCGAAAGAATATTCGCATAAACTTCCAAAAATTGATTAAGTTCTTTATCATTTGAAAGGTCACTATAACCAATTTTCGCAGTAATTCTATCATTATTATATATAATAACTCCTGTAGTAATCGCAGAAATAACACTTGTTACGGTTACAATTATCAAAACAAGTTTCAAGTTAAATCCCGTAAATTTTTTATTCATCGTTTCACCTTCAATATTTACTATAAGAATATAATATCATAAATCATCTAAAAATTAAAGAATTAAATTAGGAAATTTAAAATAAAGCCCAAAATCCCCCACCAATTCCAAAAGGAGTCTCCTCCAAACTGCATTTACACTAATAAAATATCCAAATACGCCCTTTCTTTTATGATAAATCCATTATATCACAAGAATATTTGTATGTCAAACATTTATTTGCTTTTTTTGAATAATTTTTCCCCAAAGGTAAAACTAAAGCCCCCATCCCCCAAATCCAAGCAAACCTCCTCCATTCCTAAAAAAAATTCCCCACAAAAAAGACTGGCATATCACCAATCTAAAAAGCTCTAATATTCTTTATCAATTATATTTCTCGGATCATTCCCATAGCTTTCTCTAGCCCGAATCTTCCCATCACGGCCATGTAAAAAAGCTTCAGTCCTTTGATTTCTCGCAATTTGTTGAGCATACTTATAAGCATCCATCTGATTATCGAAATGTTTCGTCGCCTTCTTTGCTCTTTCCGCCTTTACATCCCAACCCCCATTAGGATTAGGAACCACATGTTGATCTCGCATATTGTATCTCCTTTCTATTTCTAATCTAAATTATAAGCCTAAACACTATACGTTATTATATATTAAGCCATAACTTATACTTTTTGTACTTCCCAAAACCCCTCAAACACTATACTGATCTTTAAACCCACCTATCTTAATCTTTATTTTTTATTTAAAGCTTCATCATAAAGTTTATACATATATTGTACAGCATTTTCCAAAAAGAAATAATGCGGTATATAAAACATTAGAAAAATAAGTCCAATTACAAAAGGAATCAAAAATAGATAAGATAACATTCCTAAAACTAAAAACGAAAGAGTAAAAATCGCATAAAACAAAGTAACCAATAAATGAATCAAACGCTCATGCGAAAAATAAGCAATTTTATCTTTCAATATTTGAAATTCACTCTTCCCAAACGCACCCCTATCTAACTTTTCTTCCACTTCTTTTAAATAATTAATAATATATTTCTTCATATTTTACCTTTTCCTTTACATCTTTTATCCTTTACTTCTATCTCTATAAATTTTATCACAAAAAAAGGAATATTAAAAGAAAATTTTACCAAAGAATGTTCAATAACGCCTAATTATTTACCAAAGGTAACTTAATAATATTTATTAAAGGATAATTAATAAAATAATAAATATAATAAAGTTCACCTAAACTTATAATAAAAACCCAAAGCCAACCCAAAAAGATTCCCCATCTTTAATCTTTCTTCAAAAAATCCGCTATAACAAATTGATCAGGCTTTACTTTATCCAATTTAGCCCACGAAATAGGCATAGAAATACTAGGTTTCTCTTTTAACCTCAAAGAATAAGGAGCAACACTTGTAGCGCCCTTACCATTTCTTAAATAATCCAAAAATATTTTTCCTTCCCGATTTTCTAAACGAATATTCGTAGTATATTTATCCGGATATTTAGCTTCTAACACTTTCACTATTTGCTCAGATGTCTTTTTAAACTTAGCCCAACTCATTCTCGTATTTATTTTTGCAATCACATGATACCCCTTTCCTCCACTAGTCTTTAAAAATGCCTTTAAATTTAACTCATCCAAACACTTTTTTATATCTTTTACCCCATCTCTAATTTGTTTCAAACCTAATTTTTTATCAGGATCCAAATCAAAAACCATCAAATCCGGATGATTTAAAGAAGCAACTTTACTCCCCCAAATATGAAACTCAAAACTATTCATCTGAACTTCATAAATTAAACCTTTCTCATCCTTAATATAATAATAGTCTTCTTTATGCCCTTTTTCACTAGGAATAGTTACTTTCCCCAAATACGGATTCGCATCAAAATGTTTTTTAAAAAACTTTTCTCCACCCTCTCCATCAGGCATCCGAATCGTACTAATAAGCCGATTTTCCATTAAAGGAAGCATTTTAGGCGCTATTTTATGATAATAAATAGCAATATCTAACTTTGTAACTTTAGGATTCTTAAATATTACTTTATCCGGATTAGTTATTTTAATCCCACACACAATCGCTTCTTTCCTACTTGTTTTAGGCCTAGAAACTCTTTTATTTTCAAGAATTTCCTTCATAGTTCTCCCAGTTTTAACACTCGTCTTATAATTATTTACATCATCCGTATTTTGATATTCATCTTTTTCTTTAACTAAAAACCAATTATCCTCCTGAAACCTCACTAACGACCATCCTCCCTTCAATCTTTTCCCTTTTAAAATAAACTTAATATTCCCTTTTTTTAAGCCTTCTTTAAAATCTTTTAAAGGTTCGTAGTAACCATAATCAAAAAGCATCACTACGCCACCCCCATATTCTCCCTTAGGTATCACTCCCTCAAACTTCCGATAAGATAAAGGATGATCCTCTACTTTTACCGCAAGTCGCCTATCTTTAGGAGAAAAAGACATCCCCTTAGGAACTGCAAAACTAATTAAAACGCCATTCCATTCTAATCTTAAATCATAATGATCTCGTCTTGCCAAATGATGTTGCACTGAAAATCTTAATTTCTTTATACCTTTCCCCTTTTTCCCTTTTGGTTCTAAAGTTTTAGAAAAATCTCTTTTAGCATTATACTTTCTTAAATTACCCATAAATAAAACACCTCTAATATTAGTTTGAGATGTTTTTTAAAAAAGTATAAGTATTAAAGCGTTAAATCTTTCCTTAAATTAGGATTATATGCAATATAAATATCTTTATTAAGCCAAGTATACCCACAATCTTCCGCTGTTTTTAAACTAGCAATATTATCCCTTGCAATAACAAGTCTTATACTTTCCACTTGTAAATAATTATTAAATATATAATCTGTACTTTCTTTTAAAAATTTTTTACCATACCCCATACCTCGATAACCTTTAAGAGTTGCTCCCCTTAAATAAACACTCTTTTCCTCTATATTATAATTTCCAATATTTAAAAAACCCACTAAAGTATCTTTATCTTTCACAAAATAACTATTCCCCCAAAATCTATCTGTTGGATGAAGCAAATTAGCCGCTATCCCTTGAAAACGCTCTTTAATACTTTCATCTTGCCTTAAACTCTTTAAAAATAGCATATGTTCCAGATTATTTTTATCAAAAGTCACTAACTTCAAAGTTTCTAAAGGATATTCCATAAAATCCCTCCTATCTTTATTCTAACATATCTTTAAACATTTTTTAAGTAAAAATTCGAACTTCCCATTGTTTATCACTATTAAAAATGCTAAAATAACATTAAGAACATAAGGAGGCCCCATGAATAGAGTAGATTTTTTAATTAGTTCTAAAGATAAACATACTTACTTTAATTTAGCGGATGATTTTGATACTTTAATTGAATATTTCAATCCCAAAACTTTTAAAGATGAAGATTTTCCTTTTAATATTAAAGACTTTTTTGACGAACTAAGAAAAGACCTGGAAACTGCCCCAAGTAAAAAGATTGACACGATTGCCCAATATTTACTAAAATACTCTAATTTAAAAGATAAACCATTATTAAGCCTTTTAAGAGAAGAAATAAAAAACTATATGATCAAAAACCCTGATAAACTAGATACTCGCAAATATATAAAAATAATTGTTAATAGTATTGTAGAAGATATCCAAAAAGATCTCAACTTACCCATTCATCTAACCTTTGAAAACTCCGGTAATTTTTTTAGTAAAACCTACGCTGAAGTATTTGATGGCTTTAACACTCATGAATTAAAATTTAATGAAAACCTAGATAGAACCTTAAGTAATAGCACTCTCATTTTTAGAATATATCAATACTTATATCATGAAGAATATCATCTAATCGTAAAAGAACTCGCAAACAACCCCAACTGTTATAAAATAGACATCTTAAAATATGCTATGGTTCATACATTTAGAGAAGTCGAATATGAAATAAATGGCAAAAATACTTTCTATAAATTATTTTATGACATTTTAAGAGAAGAAAAAAATGCCGAATTATTTGGTATTAAAAAAGCTAAAGAAAAAATACTTGCCCAAAATCCTCAATTTAAAATAAATATTCTAACTGATTTAAACAACAAAGGAATCACTGCCAAAGCCCAAGAAAACAGCATGGGAATACTAAACTCTTTAGGAAAAGATAACTTTATAACTCAAGAAGATTATATCGAAAACTTATTAGATCTTGTAATTCAAAAATCACCTAAAGCCCTAGATGCTATAACTGCTAAAATGTATAACGAAGATGGCACAAGAAAAGACTTAAATACCCTAATTAATGACTTAAATATTGCCTTAAATAATACTAAAGCAAATAAAAAAGATGTTAAAGACTTCTACTATTACTTAATATATCGGTTAATTAAAAAAATGCCTGAAGAAGACCTAAAAAGCGTTTTAACTGCTGATAATATTAATTATCTAAAAGAGAGCTTAAAAGAAAACTTAAATCGCCTAAAAACAGAACTAGATAATATTAAAAGTCACAAATTATATTACATGATGGGAATAACGAGTAGAAATCTTAATCTAAAACTAATAGCAAACGAAATAGAAAAGATTAATAATTTAATGCAAATAATTGAAGAAAATTACTTAAAGGAGGAAAATAATAATGTCCGAAAATAAGATGGAAGAAGAGTATAAACTAATTACAGAAGATAATACAAGTGAAGAAGAATTATTAGAATATTATAAATGTTTATATAGTTTAAATCCTGAAAATAAAGAAGAAATCCAAGAAATAATAAACGAATTAGAAAAAGACAAATAAGAAAAACTAATTTATTTTTTATAAGTCCTTAAAAGTTGTTGCGTGTAAAAATTTATCAATAGTAGTATATTTAGGAGATCTAGTTGCCACCGGAGAAATATTCCCAAGTTTAATCGATTTATTTAATTTATGAATATCTTTTAATAAGATAGTATATTTATTAGGATTATTTTCACAAGGTATATATTTATCCACAATAGCATAATGCGTTATAGCGGATATTGGTCTACCTATATAAATAGCAATATACTTTATTTTAGAAATCCGATCCTTTTGAATACGTACCGGAAACCATCTTTTATTATTAATAAATTCTTCTTGAAATCCATCTAAAAATCCCGGATAAATAGCCATATCATAAAAAGTTTCTTGAGGTATTTCTTTTTCATGTTTTGGAATACTTATGGTATCTTTTTGTTCTTTCAAATAATTTTCTAATTCTTCAATATAACTATTTATAGCGTCTTCTAAAAAAGCATTACGCGTATAAACAACATTATTTAATTCTGAAAAAGTAGCAATTAATTTATCAAAATGTGCTATAGTTAGAGCGGGTAGATTAATTGTTAATTGACGTTTTTCTATTTTATTTAAACGACTTTTAATAGTTTCACGAGCATAATTATTCATAACTTACCTTATATCCTTTCTTTTTTACAATAACCGGTATAGTATCTTCTATTTCACACTCTTTTAAGTTATATTTTTTAAATAAGGCCTCAAAAGCCATTTCTGTAAGTATACTATAAGTTATTCTTGGATTATCCCTTTTTAATTCTTCTTTCATAGACTTTAATTTAGCTACAGTCTCTTTTTTTAAAGTAGTGCTAAATCTCTTGTTACCATTTAATTCCTCATCAATTATTATTTTCATATGTATCACCTCATTAACCCCATTATATTATTGATAAATTTGTTTGTCAATATAGTTTTGCTATAAATTTTTATATTTACTATTTATAGCAACACATGCTTTAACCTATAATTAATTTTTCATTCATCCAATTTTACAGACACTGTCTGTTATTTTTATAAGTTATATAAAGTAAGCATTAAATTTCAGTAGATACAAAAAAAGTCCATAATATCCAGTATTATGAACTTTTACCTATCTTTCGCAACAATAGTGTGCGTAAAATTCAAAATGGGGCGAAATGTGGGAGTCGAACCCACGCATAATAGAGCCACAATCTACCGTGTTAACCACTTCACCAATTCCGCCATGCAATAGTAGAATAACAGAAATTTTAATAAAAATCAAGAGTTTTATGTATTATTAATAGAGTTAACATAAAGTATTTACAATCTATAATAAAAATGGTAAAATCAAAATGTAGAACATTTAAGGACAAAATGTCTACGAAATTATCGCTTGACACTTATCGCGACGTCGAGTTTAATCTTGATGCTGATAGGTGTCTTTTTAGTTACCATTGGTAACAATATCACAAATAGAATTACTTCCATTATGACCTTGATGCCTCCTTTCTTATTAAACCCCCCCTCAAATAGGTAGGTAAATAATCAGGAAAGAAAAAACACAAGGTAGGCACCTCGCCTTAAATGTTCAATTTTATTCTATAATAAAAAGTCTAATTTAGTCAATAAAAAGAGTTCGACAAAG
>CANQDN010000052.1 GCA_947593275.1 uncultured Bacilli bacterium | reverse complement strand
GCTCTTAGGAGCAAACAAAAAGACATCAATAGTTATCGTCGTTGTTAATAACAACAATGAGACTATTAATGTCTACCACCATAGGTAGATGTTAAATTCCTAACACTCTACATTTTTATTATAACAATTTTATATTGTATTGTAAACTATTTTTTAAAATCTCTATAACATAATAAATGGTTTATATTTATCCCCAATCTTTTGATAAATAGCAATTCTCTCACTTTTATAATTACAAATAAGATAAGAAACCTCCTCTTCTAATCTTATTTCATTACCATTTTTAACTTTCAAATATTCCTCTTCTTTAAGTTCATATTCTTTAATATCATCTAAAACATCTTGAACATCTAAAACTTCATAATTATCATTTAATATATCTTCTAAAGAATAAGCATTATTAATACTAAATTTACCTTGTTTAATTCTTATAAGCGAACTCATAACTCCAATAGTCCCCAACTTTTTAGTTATATCTCTTATTAAACTCCGGATATAAGTTCCCTTCTCTACTTTAGCCCTAAATCTAATTATATCATCTTTAAAATTCAATAACTCTAAATCATATATATGAACTTCTTTTACTGGCAGTTTAACCTCTTTCTTTTCTCTAGCATATTGATACAACTTTTTACCATTAACTTTTATAGCAGAATAAATAGGTACTTCCATTAAATAAGAACCAATAAAAGAATCTAAAACCTCTATAATATCTTCTTTTTGAAGTTTAAAATCTTTAGTATCCAAAATATTTCCGGTTATATCTAAAGTATCCGTCATAATTCCTAATTTAATTTCCCCAATATATTCTTTAGTATTACTAGTTAAATAATTAACTAATTTAGTATATTTACCAAAAGAAATAACTAAAACTCCCGTAGCAAGCGGATCTAATGTACCCGTATGCCCAACTTTTTTTGTATTAAGTTTCTTACTTATTACATTCACTACATCTCTTGAAGTATAATTTGCCGGTTTATTTACTACTATAATCCCATTATTTGTTTTCATGAATTTCTTCTAATTTCTTTTCAATCCGATTAGCATATTCAATAGAATCATCATATATAAATTCTAAAATAGGTGTATGTCTTAAATTTAATTTTTGAGCAAGTCTTCCTCTTATAAACGTCTTTGCTTCATTTACTTCTTTAACAATTTTCTCTTTAGAAAGATCACTTAAAGATGTAAAATAAATTTTAGCATAACTTAAATCTTTAGATACTTTAGCATCCGTAATAGTAACACTTTTAAGTAAACTATCTCTTGCACTTTCAAATAATATTTCACTTATTGCTTGTCTTACTTCCATAGATATTTTAGCAATTTTATAGCTAGGCATTATTTCACCTCAACCATTTCATAACATTCAATAGTATCACTTTCTTTTATATCACTAAAATTCTCAAAAGTAATTCCACATTCAAAACCTTTTTTAACTTCTTTAACACTAGTTTTCTCTCTTTGAATAGAAGCTATTTTTCCATCATAGATAATTACTCCATCTCTTATTATCCGAGCTTGAGCATTATTTTTAATAATTCCATCTACTACATAAGAACCCGCGATATTTCCAACTTTAGAGAATTTGAATATCTTTCTAATCTCAGCAGTTCCTAAGATTTTTTCTTCATATTCCGGATCTAACATACCCTTCATAGCTAGTTCTATTTCTTCAATACATTTATATATAATTGTATAAAGACGAATATCTACATTATAAGATTTAGCCATTTCTTTAGTTATATTCGAAGGACTTACATTAAAACCAATAATTATAGCATTTGAAGCATTAGCTAAAACTACATCACTTTCTGTTATAGTTCCAATACCTGAACGAATAATATTAATTTTAACCCCCGAAACATCTATTTTAAGTAAACTATTCTTAACAGCTTCTTCACTTCCTCGAACATCCGCTTTTAAGATAACATTAATTTCTTTTTGACCAGCATTAATTTTATTAAATAAATCATCAAGAGAAATAATATCTTTTTTATGATAATTATCTTTGGCATGTTCACTTCTTTTTAAAGCAACTTCTTTAGCTTCTTTTTCTGTCTCAAAAGCCATGAATTTATCCCCAGCACTTGGATTTTCATTTAAACCTGTAATTTCCACTGGAGTTCCCGGACTTGCTTTAGCAACTTTCTCTCCTAAATCATTTTTCATAGTTCTTACTTTACCATAAGTAGTTCCAACTACTATAGGATCTCCCAGTCTTAAAGTACCATTTAAAATTAATAAACTAGCAACTCCTCCAATGTTTTTATCTTGTCTTGACTCAATTACTGAACCAACCGCATAACGATTAGGATTAGCTTTAAAATCATTTACTTCACTTATAGCTAAAATAGTTTCTAATAATTTATCAATACCTTCTCCAGTTTTAGCCGATATATTAATAAATGGAACATTACCACCCCATATTTCTGGCATAATATTAAGTTCAGCCATCTCTGTCATAATTCTCTCCGGATTAGCTTCCGGTTTATCTATTTTATTTACAGCCACAATTATTGGAACATTAGCCACTTTAGCATGATCAATCGCTTCTTTAGTTTGAGGCATTACTCCATCATCAGCCGCGACTATAATTATAACTATATCTGTAACACTAGCTCCTCTAGCCCGCATTTCTGTAAAAGCTTCATGACCAGGCGTATCAATAAAAGTAATCTTTTTGCCCTTTGCTTCAATTTGATAAGCTCCAATAGCTTGCGTAATTCCCCCAAATTCTGTATCAACAACATGAGAATTTCGAATATAATCTAAAAGTGTTGTTTTACCATGATCAACATGACCCATAATTGTTACAATAGGTGGACGAGGCACTAAATCTTCA
This sequence comes from uncultured Bacilli bacterium, assembly GCA_947593275.1. Classification (GTDB taxonomy): domain Bacteria; phylum Bacillota_I; class Bacilli_A; order RF39; family UBA660; genus Caccenecus. The sequence goes on along the minus strand of CANQDN010000052.1, from coordinate 6,317 downwards.
GGATTATCAATTATTTCATATTCTTCAAAATTAGATACATCTTGAGTTTCTTCTCTTTTTAAAGTTTTATTATATTCTAAGGCAATTATTTCGGCATTTTCAAAATCAATAACACTATTTAAAGAAAGCATTAAACCTAAAGACATTAACTTTTTAATAATATCTGAACCACTAACATTTAATTCTTCTGCAAGAGTAGCTACGGTCATATTATCTTTAAAAAGAATAACACTTTCATCTTTACTATTTTTCATTAATTTATCTTTATTCTTATACATTTCTTTACGTAATTTTGTATACTCATTAGCCTCGCTATTTTCTTTTTTCTTCTTTAATTTTTGTTTTTTATCTGTCGTATTGATATTTTTAGTCATATTAGAGCTTTCTACAATCGCATCTACAACTTCTAAAATTTGATCTTCATCTTCAAAGTTTTCATCAGTAACGATTAAATTTAGAGCATTATCTAAAGAAATAACATCATCATCAGATAATATGTCATCCCCACTTTTTACCTCTATTCCTAAATCAATACATTTTTTAATAACTTCCGCAACACTTAAGTTTACATCAATTGCATATTCTTTTACCGTCATAAATACACTCCTTTCTTTATTCACATATTTTTTCTAATTCTTCATAAACACTTGAAGGTATTTCTATACCAAGTATTCTTTCTAATATTTTACTTTTTTGCGCTTTTTTTATTACTTCTAAATCTTTTTTCAAGTAAGCTCCCCGACCATTTAGTTTACCAGTTAGATCTACTATTATATTGCCTTCTTTAGTCCGAACAACTCTAATTAATTCTCTTTTTTCCAGTTTTTCTTTAGTAATAACACAAGTTCTTAAAGGTATTTTCTTTACTTTCATGTTTAACCTCTTTATTTAATTATTTATTGCCTTCTCTATTTATTTCTTGCATAGTTTTAACACTAATCTTATATTTTGTAAGCTTACTTGCAAGTCTAATGTTATTACCACCTTTACCAATAGCTAAAGCAAGCTCTTTTTCATCAACAACCGCCATAGCTTCTTTTTTTACAGGATCAGTAATACTTACTATCGCATTCTTAGCAGGACTTAAAGCACTTTTAATGTATTCTTCAGGAACATCACTATATAAAACAACATCAACTTTTTCACCATTAAGTTCTTTTAAAATACTAGCAATCCGTGAACCTTTTTCGCCAATACAAGTCCCAATCGCAGCAATTCTCTCATTTGTACTAGAAACCGCAACTTTACTTCTTACTCCGGCTTCTCTTACACAAGCATGCATAATTAAAGTACCATCTTGAAGTTCTGGTATTTCAAGTTCAAATAATCTTTTTACAAAACCATAATGTTTTCTCGAAAGTAAAATAAGAGGTCCTTTGGTATTATTTTCAATTTTAGTAACATAAACTCGAATATTTGAACCCATTTTAATAGTTTCACCCGGAATAATTTCATTTTTAGGTAATATTCCTCTAGTTCTGCCAAAATCAATATAATAGTTTTTAGAATCTTCCATCGCTACTAAACCAAGTAACATTTCATCTTGTTTATCTTTAAATTCTTCAATTATACTATTTTTTTCAGCTTCTCTTATTTTTTGCGTTAATACTTGTTTAGCTGTCGCTGCTGCAACCCGACCAAAATCTTTAGGAGTTACTTCATATTCAATAGTTTCTCCTACTTTAATACCTGGCACTAACTCTTGAGCTTGTTCTAAAATAATTTGAGCATCAATATTTATAGCGGGTGGAACTTTTACTACATTTCCTTCTTCATCAGTTGTTTCAGTTCCATAATCAACATCATCAACAACTACTAAATAAGTATATACTTTTATTTCTCCTGTTTCTTTATTAATTTCTACCCTTGCATTAGTTTTAGAATCAAAATTCTTTTTATAGGCAGTAAGTAAAGCTTGTTCCATTCCCTCAAATACTACATCTTCACTTATTCCCTTTTCTTTTACAATATTTTTAACTGCTTTAATGAATTCTTCACTATTCATTTTTTTCACCTCTTTCTTTGGATACAACATCTAAAATATAAGCATCATCAGTAAAATCATATTTATCAACTATAGGATTAATTTTATTCGTAGCACTAACAATCGTATCTAAATCAATTCCTCCCACTTTATCTAAAACAACCGATAAAACATTATAATTACCACTGTTTTTTTGATATGATACTTCATCAACTATTATTTCATCTTCCCTTAATGCTTCTTTTATTTTAGTTTCTAATTCTTCTAAAGTTTTTTTCATACTTCACCTCTTTATAATAATAACAAAAGTGGGAATTTCTGCCCACTTAAATCTGTCAAACTTATTATATCATAATTTTTTTAAAAGTCAAAATAATTTTCTTATTTAATTTAATTCTTCTTGCCAATTAAAAGTATAGCTGTCATTCTTTAAAACATTTTCACTTTCTAGATTGTATTCTTCTTTTATATTTTTATCTAATTTATGCCACCCATCTTCATCTTCCCCAATTGGAGCGATAACATCCGTTAGAGTGATCATAACTTTATTATTTTTAACTTCATAGGTTCCTTTTTTATCTTCATTTGAACCCCCACAACCTAAACCTTCTTCGATAGCATCCGGACATAAAATAATATCATAAAAAACCGTTCCATCAGCATTAAATGTATACATATACCATATTTTTTCAGGACTTTTATCAATATAATAGCCAGTTGTTTTAACATTTATTTTATTAGTAAAATTCGAATAGACATCCTTTATTTGATTATCATTAGAAATTATTTCTACATCAATAATTTTCCCTTTATAAAAAGTAACTATCGTCTCTTCCATATCATATCTAGTATCTGATTTAGTTTTAACCTCTATTGTACAAATAGAAATATCCCCTTTATTAATAATCTTAGATACGCTAATTAAATCTAATATAGTGTAATCAATCGAATTCTCATAAGCAAGCCCTGCCATATACTTTTTAAATTCGCTGTTATCTAAATCTTCATCTTTTAGACTTGCATATTCTTCCTTAAACTGAGCAACATCACCTTTACTATTTTGCCATGCAACAACTCCTTTATAGTCAAAACCAATATCCGCGAACTTTTCCATTTCCTCTTGGCCTTTCATCGCTTGTACTAAATCCTCTGTTAAGGCAAAATAATACGCCTCACTATTTTTATTTCTCTTAAATATAACTAAAAACAAAATAACTAACACTAATATTAAAATTATAACTGCTAATATATTACAAATATTCTCTTTAATAAATTTTTTCATCAACTAACCCCTTTCCTTAATTTTTAACTAACGCTTGCTTTTTACAATACTGATAAACATAATTAGTCGTTTTACAATCATCGACACTCCTATGAGAGCCATAATCTAACTTAAAATACTTCTTCAAAGTCTCAAGTTTACAATTATAAGCTTTAGGAATATACTTACGAGCTAATACGACTGTATCAATATTTTTATTATCAATCATCGGTAAATCAAGCTTTAAAATATTTTCTTCAATAAAAGATAAATCAAAACTAGAATTATGCGCTATCAAAGTTAAATTCCCAATAAAATCTATAAATTGTGGTAATATCTCTTTAATAGATAAAGCATCTTTAACCATCTCATCATCAATACCCGTTATATTAGTTATTTCACTTGGAATATCATCCTTTGGTTTTATTAAAACACTAAATTCATCCACTAATTCATCATTTATATATTTTAAAGCCCCAATCTCAATTATTTCCGAACTTTTAGGATCTAACCCCGTTGTTTCTAAATCAAAAACTACATAATCTTTAACTAAATCTTTTTCTTTATTATTATATATCATAGTAAACTATTTATTAAATCATATACTTCTTCTCTACCCTTTTTAGAAATAGTTGAAAAAGTTATGAATTCCTCCTCCTCTTTTAATTTTAATGTATCTTTAATTAATTTATTTTGTTTATCTCGAGCACTCTTTTTAACTTTATCAAATTTAGTCGCAATAACTTTTATATTAAGATTATAATATTTTAAAAAGTCATACATAAGAACATCATCTTCACTTGGTTTATGTCTATAATCTACAAGTAAAAAGACATACTTTAAATTCTCTCGACTTTTAATATACTCTTCAATCATTACTCCAAATTTCTTTTGTCTTTCCCCACTCACCGCAGCGTACCCATATCCCGGCACATCAACAAAATAAAACTGTTTATTAATTAAATAAAAATTTAAAGTTTGGGTTTTTCCTGGTTTAGATGAAGTATGAGCAAAATTCTTTCGATTAATGATTGTATTAATAAAACTTGATTTCCCCACATTACTTCGACCAAGTATCAAAAATTCTGGTAAATTATCCGTAGGATACTGACTTGTTCTAACGGCAATAGTAGCTAAATCTACACTATTAATTTGCATAATTAAAATCACCTATACTTATTATATTATATTTTTGCTCTTTTTGCAAATAAAGTGAATAAAATTAAATTAGATATGGAGGAATGTAAGTTGCAAGGTAACCAAGAAAACTTTCCTCCTAATATAAATCCTCAAGTATTTTCCTTTATCGCCGTTTTAATTGGTTCAGCTTGCATCGGTGATTATTCAGCCTCAGAACAAAATAGTATAGGTAACTGGCTTATTTTAGTAGGCCAATTTATTTTAACCAATGCTGCTCAACAACAATTAATTGAAGGTCGAATTGAAAATAATAATATTAATATAAATAGTAAAGAATCCAAAAGTGGTGGTAGTTATTACGCTAATAATGGTAAAAGTAATCAAAATCAAAGACCAGAAGTAGATTTTTTAATTGACGCTATCCAAAAAATAGAAGAAGAGCTACAAAATTTAAAAAAATCATGAATTCTTTTTTCGCGATTCATGATTACATTTCTTTTTGATAATTTCTTCTTCATTATATTCATTAATGCTCCCCAAATTAAGTCCTCGATCATTAAATAAACCATATTTTAAATAATCTAATTTATCTTGACTCCCATTATAACCTTTAAAATAAGCATTAACTTCTTTCATAATATCACCATTATTAATATGGCTCAACTTGAAAAAATTATGCAAGAGTAACTTCCAGTGTTTTAGTTAAATCTATTATTTCTCCAGGAGTTATATTAAAGGATGTGACTAAACCATGTTCATTAAACTGATATTTAAGACCAATTAAATTACAAAAACTCATAACTTCACTAGTACTCCAACCTGTTATATCCGGCATTGTATAAATATCCGAATCTGTTAAAAGAAATATTTTACTTCCCTTTAATACTATACTACCATTTAAAGGATATTCATTAATTATATATTTCCCATCCCCAATTATAATCGGTTGTAAACCAATCTTTTTAAGCTTTTCTTCTACTTCTTCAATATTACTACTAAGATAATTTTCAACTTTAATAATTTGAGATAAATCCATCTCCGGTTCAGTATTCGTAATATTAGCTAAACTAGCAATACTTTCCACTGCTTTTTTAACGACGTCTGCCACCGGCTTTGCTCCTCCATCAATTTGTTTCGCAGATACATAAATAATGTATTTAGGTTCTTCATAAGGGAAGAAACCTGCAAAACTTCGAACATAATCATTAGTCCCCGTTAAATATCCTCCACTAGAACCAACAATTTGAGCAGTCCCGGTTTTCCCACCTATTATAACATTACTAGGTTGCCATATATTTGATGTTCCATTATAAACTACATCATACATTAATTCTTTTATTTTATTAATAGAATCTGAACTTACCTTTTTTCCTAATTCTGTTCTTTTACCTTCATAAGTTACTTTCCCATCTGAATTAACTATTTTAGATACTATATAAGGTTTTAATTCTACTCCATCATTAGTTAATATAGATAAAGCTTGTAAATTTTGAATTGGAGTTGTAGTTATACCTTGACCAAAAGAAGCCGTCGCGAGTTCTGATTCATAAGTAAGTCGAATTATCCCCGATTCTTCACCCGGAAGTTCAATGTTAGTTTTCGCTCCAAAGCCTAATAATTCATAAAACTCTCGCAATTTAGCCGAACCGAGCTTCTTAGCAAGATAAGTTGCACCAACATTTGAAGAATAAGCAAAACCTTTATCAAAGGTAATCATCCCCCAACCAGCTCCATTATTAAAGTCTTGAATAGTCGCTCCTGCAACTTTAACAGAACCTGATAAAAACTCTTCTTCTCCATTATATAAACCATTTTCCATCGCTGCTAACCAAGAATATATTTTCATAGTTGATCCCGGTTCATAAGTATAACCTACTAAAGGATTAACATAATTTTTAAGCCCTTCTAAAGTATTAGGATTATAATTTGGAC